>NZ_CP133265.1:2864375-3166562 GCF_030915505.1 Neobacillus sp. OS1-2 | reverse complement strand
CCTTCCGTAATACCTAAGTCAAGCAAGCGTCTTTGAACTAGGCGACCAACATGTGAAATATCTATGATTTTCCCCTTATCTCCTGCTTTTAAAGAACCGAACATGTATATCACCCTACCCTAGGTTTAATTGAGAATGATTATCTTTCTATATTGACATTTTAACATTATTTTTAGAAAAAAAGGAGAGCAATATTGTGACAAAAGTTTGAAAAAAAGAGAAAGCGGTTCGCTTCCCTTTTCAATCTCTCTTAATGACCTTGTAAAAAAGTTTTCTTTGGCATCGCGCTTATAACAAGAATGATAATAATGGCACTAATAATAAAGCTTGGGAGCATATATGTTCCATTATAAAGCAAGGAGTAGATCACTACTGGCTGACCCTTTGGTGCATATTCGCCG
This sequence comes from Neobacillus sp. OS1-2, assembly GCF_030915505.1. Classification (GTDB taxonomy): domain Bacteria; phylum Bacillota; class Bacilli; order Bacillales; family Cytobacillaceae; genus Neobacillus. The sequence goes on along the minus strand of NZ_CP133265.1, from coordinate 3,166,161 downwards.
AAAAAGACTGCCCCGGCAATAACATGACATAAATAACGCAGCAAACTTCCGATAAAGGCTCCCAAAACAACATAGGAAATCCATTTACCTTTATCACCATTATGAAGAGATTTCCTAATCTGCCCCGCAAAGATACCGGCTAAACCTACCACCGTAAAAGCAATAAAGTAATCAAGTAAACCCTGTACAACGAAATAAATTTTGCCGAACCCCAGGACAACCTGTAACACCCCAAGTAAAAATCCCGTTAAGAGACCACCTTTTATGCCCCAGCGGTACGCCATTAGAAATATTGGAACCATGGCAATCGAAACCGAACCACCCTGTGGCCAAATTTTTAGCGAAAGTAATTCTGCCGCCATGTCCAATAAGAAGGCAAGTGCTGAAAAAACAGCTACCTCCGTAATAAAAAGAGTGTTACTCTTCTTTTTGTTCATTCTTCCTTCCCCCTATTCAATTAAATTCATTTGATTTCTCCCAAAACCAATAAGGTGCCAAAAAAAATACAATAAAAAAAGCAATGCAAGACGAAAAGGATTGTCTGCATTGCTTTAATATCCGGCAAACCACATCCCTACGCTAGTGTTAACTAACAGGTTCATAGGGTCAGAACTCTTACGTTCACTCTCAGCCGCCATTAGGCAGCCCCCCCTGTGGAAGTATTCAATTGATCCATAAAAAAAATATACTATTGTTTAAAGTTTTTTACAAGGAAATTATTAATCTTCCATATTAAAAGGGATTTTTGCCTTTATCATCGAATTAACATGGTAATCAGTTTTGTGAATACCATGGGGGGAGACAACATGTTTACGGGAGAACAAACGGATTTAATCGTTTTTTTTAATCAAAACAAGGAGACCTTAGTGCAAGAATGGGAAAATGCTATTGTGGTCAATCAAGGAGATCCCTATAAAATGAAAATTCGTGAAAACGGGGAAGCTTTATTAAATGTGCTATTTTCGATGCATTTGAAATCAAAACAAGAGCTCCTAGAAATTCTTGAAAAACTTGCGATAGAGGTATCTGAGGAAAGAGTTTTAGCCGATATTAACATTGGTGACTTTGTCTATAATGTAAATTTGGGCAGAACGATTCTATACAGCAATTTAGGTAAATCTGGAATATCATGGTCCGACATGCAGGAAGCGATCAATATGGTCAATTTTTGCTTCGATAAATTTCTCTATTTTGCCGTATCTCATTTTTCGGAAGCAAAAAATAAAATCATCGAAGAAAAAACACTGTTCATTGACTCCACACACCAAGACCGGTTGACCCTTCTTGGTCAAATGACTTCAAGCTTTATTCATGAATTTAGAAATCCACTTACATCTGTACAGGGATTTATTCAATTACTTAAGGGTGATTTTCCTAACATGAGATATTTGGATATCATTTCGAGTGAGTTAGATCAACTAAATTTTCGAATATCACAGTTCTTATTACTTTCAAAGAAGGAATTAATTGGGAAGGAAAAGGTTCACTTTCAGCTAAATCAGCTAATTGACGAGGTATTAAACTTCCTTTATCCAAGTATTTTAGACAGCAAAGTAAAAATTATTAAAAATTTACGGGATGACTTCACTCTAAATGGCTATGCTGATGAAATTAGGCAAGTTTTCATCAATATCGTTTTTAACGCAATTGATGTACTTAACCATCATGAAGTAGCTAATCCCACTATCGAGATCAATAGCAGTATAGACCCGAACGGGAAAATTAAAATTAGTATTTCCAATAATGGTCCAATAATCCCTGCAGAATTGCAAAAGACCATTTTTGAACCCTTTTTCACAACTAAAAAACTAGGGACAGGATTAGGATTATTTGTATGTAATGAAATAATCGAAAAGCATAAAGGGGATTTAACCTGTGACTCCGTCCTGGATAAAACCACCTTTTCAATATACCTGCCCATGATCTAACAGAAAACGGTAAATCCCACTTTTTCCCAAAGAGGGATTTTTTATATGATTTTTTTCCCGACAGTACACTCTGCTGCATATGATGTACAAAAAAATTTTTTCGGGAGATTAGGCATATGTTTACATTAAAGGTTGATCATGAAATTGAACTTCAACTATTTCAACAGCATCATGCCCTACAGCTATATCAGCTCGTGGAGGAAAATCGGGAGCACTTACGCGAATGGATGCCATGGGTGGATAGCATGACTTCCCCCTATCAATTTGAGTCGATTATTCCAGTATGGCTTTCACAATTTGCTGAAAATAGTGGAATGAACGTTGGGATTCTTTACAAAGGGGAACTTGTTGGCTCATTGGGATTACATCAAATTGATTGGTATAACAGCATGGCTAGCATCGGCTATTATCTTGCCAGAAATGCGGAGGGGCATGGAATAATCACACGTTCTGTTCAAGCACTTTTAAATTATGCCTTTTTCCAATTACGATTAAACCGAATCGAAATACGTTGCGGGGTAAAAAACAAGAAAAGCAGGGCAATCCCTGAAAGACTTGGATTTGTAAAAGAGGGGAAACTTCGAGACGGAGAACAATTAAATGGTTCTTTCCATGATTTAATTGTCTATAGCATGTTGTCCCGGGACTGGGATACATTCACAGTTAAGCGTTAGTTATGCCGTCTTTTTGACGGCATTTTGCATGAGACTGCCCTCCTATTTGCTAATCAAAACTTTTTTTGAAATAATAATAATAAGTTGAATTTCGAATGTCTAGAGCGAATCGTAAGTGAGGTGGCATACCTTACTCAGGAAGTAAGGGTACCGATGATTTGGATAAATGTTTTCATTATAGCTATATTAATTGCCTTAACTGCTTTTTTCGTAGCATCAGAATTTGCCATCGTAAGGGTAAGAACAACGCGAATCGATCAATTAGTATCTGAAGGACATAAAAAGGCTGAAGCGGCAAGAAAGGTAATTTCTAATATGGATGGGTACCTTTCCGCCACACAAGTAGGCATCACCATTACTTCCTTAATCTTAGGTTGGCGGGGTGAGTCTACTATCCGAGAGATTTTGGAACCAATCTTTTCATGGGTTCATATTCCGTTATCTTTGGAACCCATTATTGCAACGTTTCTGGCATTTGCCATTATTACTTTCTTCAATGTAGTCATTGGTGAATTAGCGCCAAAAACATTTGCCATTCAAAAGGCTGAAGAAATCATTTTGTTATTCGCTGGGCCATTAATTCTTTTTTACAAAGTTTTGTATCCGTTTATTTGGATTCTTAATCGGTCTGCTCGAACCATTACAGGACTATTCGGAATCAAACCTGCTTCTGAACAAGATCTTGTCATGTCTGAGGAAGAATTGCGGATGATCCTGTCCCAAAGCTATGAGAGCGGAGAAATCAATCAATCTGAGTATAAGTATATGAATCGAATATTTGAGTTCGATGATCGGATTGCCAAAGAAATTATGGTGCCAAGAACTGAAGTTGTTACGCTATCTAAAACGGCCAAAATGGACGAAATCATCGAAACCATTAAGCAGGAAAAGTATACGAGATATCCTCTAATCGATGGTGATAAAGATAATATTTTGGGTATTGTCAATATTAAAGAGGTTTTAACAGATTGTATTGAGCAAAAATGTCTCGGTGAAGAACCACTTATCCCCTATTTAAAGCCTGTGATTCATGTGATTGAAACGATACCCATTAAAGAGCTTTTAGTGAAGCTGCAAAAAAACCGAACACATTTAGCTGTTTTATCAGATGAGTATGGCGGTACAGCAGGAATTGTTACGGTCGAAGACATTCTTGAAGAAATTGTCGGTGAAATACGTGACGAGTTTGATATGGATGAACTTCCTCTGATCCAGAAAAAAGAAAATGACCATTTCATTTTGGATGGAAAAGTCTTGATTGGTGAAGTAAATGACCTCCTTGGTACTACACTTGAAGAGGATGATGTCGATACAATTGGCGGTTGGTTCCTGACACAAAAGTTTGACGTCCATAAAGGTGATACCATTGAAACGGACGGATACCTGTTTCAAATAAAGGAAATCGAAGGACACCATATCGTATACATTGAAGTTAAAAAAATAGCGTCTCCTGATTAGGAGGCGTTGTTTGTCAATTAAATTTTTGTAATATTTTGATTTCATTATTCATATTTACTGATATTTACCATAAAATAGTGTTATCAACAACTATTCTAACCAGAACGTTTGACTGTACAGTTTAAATTCTTTATAATTATTGTTAATTTAAAAAATGTTGAGGTGGTAAGATGGGGCTGTCTATCGAATTGGTGAAATAGCAAAAAGAGCTGATGTTTCAAAACGAACAATTGACTATTATACGTCTATTGGTTTATTGAAGGCACAACGCTCTAAGTCAAATTACCGCATTTATTCGGATGAATCATTGGAGGATTTAAAGTTTATTGAGGAATGCAAGAGTCTGCACTTTCCATTAGACGAGATTAGAAGAAAGCTAGAAATGCGTAAATCCATAAACATTCGTGAATCAGAGGTAGAAAAACATGTAAGTGCTGTTACACAGCAAATGAAGCAGCTTCATAGCGACTTATTTGATCTTCAACCTATTCTGGAAAAATTGGATGATCAACAAAAAGAGAAGCTAACCAACAATCTTAGCTTGCTGCGTACAGCGCTCATGAATTCCCTTCTGAATGTCACGAGTTAATTTTTTTAAATTACTGGGAGGTGACTCCTTACCCGTCTAAAAACGGGATAAGGGAACTTATTTGGACATATTTAACTTGGTTATTATAGCCATTTTAATTGCCTTAACTGCTTTTTTTGTAACTTCGGAATTTGCTATTGTTAAAATTAGAAGTTCGAGAATCGATCAGTTAATAGAGGAAGGAAATTCGAAGGCTGTTTCCGCAAAAAGGGTCATTTCAAACCTTGATGAATATCTGTCTGCCTGTCAATTAGGTATAACGATAACGGCCTTGGGTTTAGGTTGGATAGGGGAATCAACCATTGAGCATATGCTTGGGCCTCTCTTTCAAAGGCTAAACGTTCCTGAGAGTGCAACGCAAATATTATCAATTGGAATAGCATTTGCGACCATTACGTTTTTACATGTGGTCGTTGGCGAGCTCGCACCCAAAACACTGGCCATTCAAAAGGCTGAACTAATTACGCTACTTGTCTCACGCCCGCTTATCCTATTTTATAAAATTATGTACCCATTTATTTGGGTTCTTAATGGGTCTGCTCGGATTGTTTCAAGTATGTTTGGGTTAAAGCCTGTTTCCGAAAATGAAATTGCCCATACAGAGGAAGAGCTTCGAATTATCCTATCTGAAAGCTATAAAAGTGGTGAAATTAACCAATCAGAGTTTAAGTATGTAAATAAAATCTTTGAATTTGATAATCGTATCGCAAAGGAAATCATGGTTCCACGAACAGAAATGGTTTCATTGTCAAAGGATGATTCATTAGAAACTTTTCTAGAGGTTTTACGTGAAGAAAAGTTTACACGATATCCTGTTATTGATGGCGATAAGGATCATATCATAGGCCTTATCAATATCAAAGAAGTTATGACTGATTTAATTGGTAATGAAAATTTATCATCTCAAACACTAGAAAGCTATTCGCGGCCAATTATTAGAGTAATAGAAACGATACCCATTCATGATTTGTTAGTAAAAATGCAAAAAGACCGTGTGCATATGGCCATCTTAATGGACGAATATGGTGGGACTTCAGGGCTTGTTACGGTTGAAGATATCCTTGAAGAAATCGTTGGCGAGATCCGTGATGAATTCGATATGGATGAAATTCCAGAAATCCGCAAAATCAAAGAAAATCATTATATTATTGACTCTAAAGTATTAGTAACAGAAGTGAATGATTTATTAGGTGTAGAAATTGATGATGAAGATGTAGATACCATTGGCGGCTGGATTTTAACCGAAAATTATGAGGCCAAAGAAGGCGACATCATTCACCATGATTCATATACCTTTAAAATCCTTGATATGGAAGAACATCATATTAAATATTTGGAAGTTACAAAAAATGTTCATAATGAAGAAACAATAACCCCGAAAATTGCTGTATCCAAATCAGAGGTATTATCGTAATAAGTGAAAAATAGACCGATGCGCTCGGTCTATTTTTCTGTTTACCATTATTTTGATTGTGAAATAATAAGTTCCTCTTCTACTTTTGCAATTTTCACCAAATGTGAATCAAGGCGGCGATTGATATGCTGAATATCTTTACTTTGCGTTTCTTCAATACGCTGAAGGGAATCTTTAATGTCAGATAAATCTATTTGGTTGACTTCAACTCTATGTTCAATGCTGTCCATTTTCTCTAATCTTGCCAGTCTTTTTTCAATGTTATCCAGTGTGGTATTAAAAGTATTGATTAGACTTTTTATATCATCGACATTCTCAGAAATCTTTTCAAATTGTTTTTCCATGATCAAAAACTCCCTTATTCTATTTCCTTTATTTTATCATCGTTTTCACTATAAACATGTTACAAAAACGGCAACAATAAACGTTAAAAATCAAAAATAATTTTAGAAGTTTTTGTGAACAACATTAATTCTTCCAAACCCGCAGTACATATCCCCCACATCCACATTGGTCAATGAATTTAATCCTTACCATATCTGGATACATTTCCTCAATTAAAGGCTGTAAATAATCAGTAGGATTTCCAAAATGTGAAGATGTCACAAGGTTTACAAAACGGCCGGAAGCTGTTTCCTCCACCGCCTCTAATGCGTCCTTTATTATTAGGTCAATATCCTGTTCATATTCGTCGTGTTCCAGATCTTTTGTCCAATCCTTATTCATATTCTCCTCCAATAAAGTAAATTAATTGAGTTATCTCTATTAAAACATTTTATTCATCATTCCATATTGATTTATTGCACACTTGTGAACAATCCGAAGCAAAAAATTGAACAATTTATTAAATCAACACGGTTTGGGCCTCACCGTGAATATTGTCACATGCAAAACATATGAAAAATTATAAGCTTTCACTATAAGGGAAAGGTCTTTTATATGTAGTCATTTTTATCCTAACGGAATATCAACAAGGAAAAGGTTGGTGTATAAGTATGTTCATATCTATTGATGAAAAAGCCTCTTTATGGTTCACGCGAGAATTTGAATTCAATAAACCATTCAGCATTCGTATGTATCCTCAATATGCCGGGTTTGGACAGAAACATAAAGGTTATAGTCTAGCTTTTTCGGCCGAACATCCTGCAAACATTGGCTTTACAAAAGAAGTAAATGGCATTACGTTTTATGTTGAAGGGAATGATGTTTGGTTCTTCGAAGATACTGAAACTTATTTGACTGTTGATGATCATCTAGATGAAATTCAAGTAAGCTACAAAGAGGAAATAAGCGCGGTTATTAGTTAATACTGACTTTTACTTTATCCAAAGTCAAAACGGGCCGGGTGATCTATCATCCAGCCTGTTTTGCTTGACAATTAGTTAACTTGTTTACCTAAGCTTGGTGGAAGTAATTTTGCACTTTCAAATACCTTACCAAGTTTTTCCTCAGCTTGCGCGAAAGTTTTATCCGCCGCATCTAGGGATGGAGCATCTTTTTTCAATTCATCCGCTTTTTCTTGGTATGAAGCCGCATATTCTTTTACTGCCGCCTCAAGATCAGTTTTTTGTTCTTTTAGCTCAGTAGGAATTTGAACACTATTTAGTTCAACGGCTACAGCAGAAGCTGATTCACTCGCTTTAGCACGATCCTCAGCAGTTGGTAATTCTTCAGGCTTAGCATCTTCCTTGGTTGCTTTTGCTACATAAGAATTTAATTCGGCATCTTTTGCATTAATTTTGTTTCCAAGATCCATATAGAATTTAACTAATTCTTTTTTTACTTCCACTTTTGGTGCCGCTGCTTCTTTTTGATCTTCTTTCTTTTCTATTTTAGACTCATCACTGTTTGAACAAGCGGCTAGCGCCATAGCCATTGTAATGGCTGATAATAATACTAAGAATTTTTTCATCTGGTGTTCCCCCTATTTCTATTTTAGCCTTGATAATTATATAAAATATTACTATTCTACACAATACAATATGTAAAACAACTTAATGCTAACAAACTTTCAAACCTTGTTAACTGTACTATTCAGAAAATTAAGTAATTACTGTGAACTATGTTACAATAATTACTTTTTTTGTATATAATATATATGACACGAGTTATTCCCTCACACTCAATTGTTCCTTACTATTCCGAATCCATACTTTTCATAGAAAGGGGTTGGACATCACGGAACACTCGAGGCCTCAAATAGTTTTGTTTCATTTAACGTTTGATTTATCCATCATTTTAACCACAACCATTGCTGCAATTTTTGTTTTTCTCATTGCTTACTTATTTACAAGAAATCCTACAATAGGTGTACCAAGAAGATGGCAGAATATGATGGAGTGGATTCTGGAGTTTGTTAAGAACATCATGAATTCTTCAATGGTGGCTTCCAACAATTTATTTATATTGTCAACTGGAGTTGCACTCTTAATGTACCTATTTATTGCAAATCTGATGGGAGTTCCCTTCTCTATTATTACTGTTGAAGAACATCCCGTTGCCTGGTGGAAATCTCCTACCGCTGACGCTCATGTTACCATGACGCTTGCCATCATGATCATTGCTTATACCCATTTCATCGATATCCGCTTACATGGCTTTAAACATTTTTTTGTAAGTTTCTTCAAACCCTTTAAGGTCCTATTCCCTATCAATGCCATCGAACAACTTGCTACAACCTTAACGCTCGGTCTTCGATTATTTGGGAATATTTACGCCGGCGAAGTTATGCTTGCCCTGATTGCAAACACTGTAACCCATGGATTCTTTATCATCCTCCTAGCTTCCGTGCCAATGTTAATCTGGCAGGCATTTTGTATTTTTATCGGTACAATTCAAGCATATATCTTTGTCACACTTACAATGGTTTATATTGCACATAGATTAACCTAAAAAAGTGAAGGGAGTAATAAAGATGGGTGATATTACGTTATTTGGGCTGCCAATTTCATTGGGCACCATGATTTATCAAGCCATTATTTTTACCATTTTAGTTTTCATTTTAAAGAAATTTGTTCTAATAAAGCTTGTGGATATCCTCGATAAACGAAAAGAGCATATCGAAGAGCAATTAAAATTGACCGAAAAATACAAATTTGAAGCAAAAGTTAACTTTGAAGATAGTCAAGACATTCTAAAACAGGCTAAAATAGAGGCAAGGGAAATAATAAAGCACAGTGAAAATCAAGCAAAACAGTTGATTCAAGAGGCAAAAGATGAAGCGAAACAAATTAAAAAGACTGCAAAAGACGAGGCATTTCGAACAAAGACACGCACTTTTCCCCAAAACACTCAAATAAAGGGGGCATAAACTGATGAGGCACAAGTTTACTAAATACTTGGGCAGAGTAACAGAAAATCTCGAATTAGGTTTTGAAGAAAAGTGGATTTATGTTCATTACACAATAGGAGCCCGTGAGAAAACGGCCTGTCTATTGAAGAACGAAAATAAATCCGATGAAGAGTATCTTAAAAGCTTTTTCGAAGAAAACAAGGTGTCGGCAGAAATGAAAAACGAAGTTAAGAGATTTTTAAAAGATGAAAAGAACCGCAATGAAACACATTGGAATGAGTTCACGACCTTTCTAATGAAAGCCCTTTCCTTAAACATGGTTTTTGGGATTGCTATTGCTTTATCCGTTTATTGCGGGTTTAAGCTAGGATCTTTTCTAGATCAGCGATTCGAACTATACCCCACCTTTACATTGATTGGTACATTTTTAGGAATTGGCGTTGGAGGATTAACAGTTTATTCGATGGTCCAAAAATACTTTAAATCGCCCAAACAGGAAAAACCAAAAAATGAAAATCCTAAAGGAATGGATTTGACTAATAAAATAAACTATCCAATTATTGATGTAACCATTGATGATGTAAGGAAAGCCGTTAGGACATTTTCTGATCATTTACCAAAGGGAGTATTCCGGACGATTCTTGTGCAGGAAGATGGCAGTATCGACTTTAAACAGCTTGCCCCTCTCCTTGGTGGAGTTCCTGCTAAAAAGTTTTATATGTCAAAAGAAACCTATGATCTCTTTGAAGATAGTGAAAAACAAATTCCAATTGAAATGGATATCGTGCAAAGGGCTGTTGATCAATATGTGAAGGATCACAAGGAATATCCCATGTTAAAATTTGATCCACATCATAGGGTGAATTATTACCAGCTCATGCAGGATCATTACCTTAAAACAGCTCCTGAAACACAATTTTATATTACAAACCTTGATGGTCTCATCACACATATAAAGCCACAGAAAAAGAACTCCTCTCTTAGCTAATGAGAGGGTCTTTTTTTATTTCTTATTGAAAAAGAAGTTTTTTTTTGCTTTTTTTCCAGCTATATTGAGATAATAGCACTAAACAATATTTCATAAACAAAACGAGGGGTACAAAGATGTTAAACCAGAAAAATAAATCGCAGCATTTAGCGACTATTTCTCTTGCGGTGATGGCAATCGGATTTTTGTCAACACTCCCCATACGGGATTCGCTTTGGGGAATCATCCTACAGGGGGGGTTTGAAGCAGGTCTCGTTGGGGGGCTTGCGGATTGGTTTGCGGTAACCGCCTTATTTCGGCACCCATTGGGCATTCCCATCCCCCATACTGCATTGCTGCCAAAGAATCGGAAGAGAATTGTCGCCGGGATAATTTCAATGTTGGAAAATGATTGGCTGACGAAAGAGAGCATTCGGAAAAAAATTGAAACAATCAATTTTTCTAAAAGACTATTTGAAATCATTGATAAGGAAATCTATTCAAAATCAGTTCAAAAGAATATCATCATCCTTATCCAACATTTGATTAATACAGTCAACACAAAAAGCATTGCTCCTATAATTGAAAAGGAACTAAAATCTCAGCTAAACAAATTAGATAGTAAGAACTACCTTCCACTGATGATCGATCAGATCTCGGAAAGAAAATATGATGAAAAAACCCTTGATTATATTCTGAAAGAAATTAATGAATGGGCTGAGAAGGATAGTACGAAGTATAAGCTAGGCGGATTAGCTGTTGACGCTGTGGAAAATATTAAAGCAGATGGGTTTATGCAGTTTGCATTAAAGTCATTTAGTAATCTTGTTAACGAAGAAAAGCTCGGTAATATTATTCAAGGCCTAATTCTAAAAGGGGTGGATAGCTATCGCAATCCATTTAACCAAAATAGACAAACTTTAATGATTCATATTCGTAATAAGCTGCAATCAATAAAAAGTGATGAAAAAATTTACGATGAACTTAATCAATTAAAAACTCATTTGATTACAAAGTGGGAACCTGAAGAACAAATTGTCTCTTTACTTGATCAATTGAAGCAAAAAGCATCTGATTTTGTCGAAAATCCAAGCTTCTCGGAAGATTACCTTCTCCCCATTATCATTAATGGGCTCGGTCATATTAAAGAGGATTCAGAAAAAGTTGTCGCATTTGAAACTTGGATAAAGCAGCATGTTTCCAGTTTTATTGATAAAAATCATTCAAGAATTGGTAAGCTCGTCGAGGAGAATTTAGAAAGATTAGACGACAAAACCCTTATAAACATGGTTGAAACGAATGTCGGTAAAGACCTGCAATGGATTCGTGTCAATGGGGCTGTTTGTGGATTTTTAATTGGGCTCGTTTTAGTGGGGATTAAAGCATTCCTTTAAACCTTAGAAGGGAAACCGCTACCGACCAATTATGGCGGCGGCGGTTGTTTTTTTATTAGTCATTTTCTAAGTATTGCTTTCGTAACTTCGCTTTTTCTTCATCCGTTTTTCTGTAATTATAATCATATACTGCTCCTTCCCAATCCCCATACATAGGGTTAGGGAACACGATTAGCTTTTTACCGAATTCTTCTTTAGTTTTTTCAACAGCTTGAAGCCTTCCGGAGACTGATAACTGATCGAAGCCGCTAAAGTCACTTAAGTTGTCACCAAAAAGTAAAACAATATCATGTGTCCTTGCAACTTTCATCCTTCGAGTTTCTTTTCCTTTTTCACCAGGCTGTTTTAATAAAACATGATTTGGGTCGACTTGGGGCGCGCCAACACTTTGTAAATTTCTCATTGTCGCCTCTTTTTGCGCCTCTTTACGGTTGGATATGTAATAAATCGCAACCCCCTTAGAATCTGCATACTGTAAAAATTCAACTGCTCCAGGTAAGGCCATAGCTTCACCTCTGCTAAACCATTCCCTCCACGTAAATGGTTTATCTTTTCCATGTAGCACAAACCATGCAAGATGTGGGCTGTTATCAAGAATTGTCTCATCAATATCAAGAACGATCGCAGGCTTTAAACTATTTTTCGGCCATTTACTAAGGATCTCATCCAATCTCAATTTTCCTATATAATAACCCTGGTAGTATAATGCCTTTGCTTCTGCTGATTTTTGGTACCAAAGAACCGACATCGTATTTTGATCATACAAATTAACTGATGCTCTTCCCTTAGTTTCCGCATTCACCTGTGCACTTGAAAGCGATAGTAAAAATACTAAAGCAATTACCCAACGTGACATTTTCATCATTATTTTGTAAACCTCCTTTTTCATACATCCTTAGTATGTGAAAAAAGGTAACCACCTAAGTGATAAAATAAAAAAAACAGCAGGTCCAAATCAAGTTGTCCCTCGCTGCTTTTGAAAAGATTATCTAAATTAACTAACTTGTTTTTTCGCTACCGTTTCAATTGAATCCCGTTTATGGAAACCTTTCATATAATAAACCGCAACTAAAAAGATAATGAAAAGCGGCCCAATAATAACAGCTATTCTTGTATCCGCACTATAGCCCATAATGCCAATTACAAAAGCTAAAAATGCAAGGGCTAGGTAAGACGAGAAAGGATATAGGGGAAGCTTGTATTTTAATGTTTTCACTTCTGCAGGTTTCAGGCTTTTGCGATATTTAAGTTGCGATAGGAGGATGACTCCCCATGTCCAAATCGCACCAAACGTGGCAATACTTGATAACCAGGTAAATACTTTCGCTGGTACAATGTAATTTAACACGACTCCAATTAATAACACGGCTGCAGATGCTAAGACTGCTTTCCCGGGAACTCCAGTCTTTGTTACTTTGCCAAATTGTTGCGGTGCCTCACCATGCTCAGCTAAATTAAATAGCATCCGGGCGGTACTAAAAATACCGCTATTACATGATGAAAGTGCAGCAGTTAGAACAACAAAGTTAATAATTCCTGCTGCGCCCTTAATACCGATTTGTTCAAATGTTAAAACAAATGGGCTACCCTTTGTTCCAATTTCCTCCCAAGGGTAAATGGACATAATCACAAATAGTGCACCTACATAAAAGATCAATATCCGCCAGAAGACTGTATCAATCGCTCGGGAAAGAGATTTTTCTGGGTTTTTTACCTCTCCTGCTGTTACCCCTATCATTTCTAATCCCAAATAGGCAAACATAACCATTTGTAAAGATAATAAAACACCTTTCATTCCATGTGGGAAAAGTCCACCATGTTCCCATAGGTTAGAAATACCTGTAGCAATGCCGCCATTTCCAAATCCAAAGAAGATCATGGCACCACCCACAGCAATCATTGCTAAGATCGTTACAATTTTAATTAATGCAAACCAAAATTCTAATTCACCATACGCCTTAACTGCTAGGAAGTTGATAGTTGCCATTATGACTAATGCTGCTAGTGCCCAAATCCAACGTGGAACAGTTGGGAACCAATATTCCATATAAATCCCGATTGCAGTAATTTCCGCCATACAGGTAACAATCCATAAAAACCAATAATTCCATCCCGTGATAAATCCTGCAAGTGGGCCTAAATAATCGCGGGCATATGCACTAAAAGAACCAGCAACAGGCTTTTGGATAGCCATTTCGCCAAGCGCTCTCATAATAAAAAACATGATTAGACCTGCAACAGCATACCCAACTAGAATTCCTGGGCCTGCCATTTTAATGGTTGTGGCAGAGCCTAGAAATAATCCAACCCCAATACAAGCGCCTAATGACATTAAAGCAATGTGTCTTTCCTCTAAACCACGATGAAGTTCTTTCCCTTGAGTATTGTTGCTCATATATTAATCTCCCCTTTGATTAATAAACTTCAATTTCCCATTTACCCAAATGTTCTGGATCCACACTATTATTGTAAGAAGGGTAAATGATCACCATTCACCTTCTTAATATAAAAATAATACTTTTAATACTATAGCAACTCTAAGCCTTTTTCTACCTCCTATATATTTTGACAACGCTTTCAAATAAGAAAAGCTCAAATTGTTCCTCTTTTGAACTTTTTATGAAATTATTTTAACATTATTGTGAACAATCTTATTTTGTTAAAAAACGAGAAATTTTTATTATTTTTTTGTAAAATTAGACAAAGACAACTTTTTTTCGTTCAACCCAAAGGTAGACGAACCTTGTTCCTATATATATATTGTGGAGGTAATCAGTTTGAATGCTAAGCAACAAGATCCCTTTAAAACTTCGTTTGAAAGTTTAGATGAGTTTGCTGACCTCATTAGTCAAGTATTAATGTGCCCAATTACAATTGAGGATGCCAACCATCGCCTTCTAGCCTACAGTACACATGATGAACGCACAGATCCTGCAAGAATTTCTACGATTATCGGTCGGAGGGTGCCTGAGAAGGTGATCAATCAATTATGGAAAGAAGGAACCATTCCCGCACTGCTAAAGACCCAGGAACCTATTCGTGTAAAGAATATGAATGATATTGGTCTTAACCACCGCGTGGCGATCTCTATCTGGAAGCAAGATGAGGTATTAGGATTCATTTGGGCAATCGAAATCGATAAAAGATTATCTGATGAAGAGTTGGATTTACTAAAAAAGGCTGCAGATGCCGTAAAAAATAAATTGTTGCAGTTGCAAACGCGCAAAAATAAGAAAGAGGAGCATTCACAAGAATTCTTTTGGAAACTTTTAACAGGCCATCTAAAGGGAGAAAAAGAGATTTTTGAAAACTTCCAATCGTTGCAAATCACACCTTCCCTCTCTTTTGCTGTAGTGGTATATCAATTCCGGCAAAATATCACAAGTAAAGAGGAGCAGTCCATCTCCTATCTGTTAAAAACCAGCCAACGGATAAAATTTATGCTCTATACCATTGATTGCAATCAGCTTATTTTATTAGTCTCTACAGCAAATATCGATGACCCCTTTCATGAGCTTGATCATTTTGCTCAAGGCTTTGTTTGGAAAATGAATGAACGGTACGGAATTACTGATATCACGCCAGTATATAGCAGTATTTATAAGGATTATCAATTAATCGGCAAAGCTTATAAAGAAACATTGGAGGTGCTGTCGATTAAAGAAAAATTCCCAATAGAAACAAAAGATATATTCAATTATCAAGGACTTGGCATCTATCAATTATTCGAGGTCATCTTAGAAAAAAGGCGAGATCAAGAATATGAAAATAACTCATTAAAACGACTCCATGACTACGACAAGAAGCATAATAGTAATCTTGTTGAAACATTAGAGGTGTTTCTAAATCAAGATAACAACATTAATGATGCAGCTAGAGAATTAAATGTCCATGCCAATACATTAAATTATCGATTAAAACGTATTGCCGAAATCGGAGAGGTTAATTTCAAGGATCCCAACCAAAAAATGATTCTTTATCTCGATTTAAAGCTGGAGAAATATCAGGGGATTTGAACATTTTGTGAAAATCCCCAAAAACATTGAAAATATTTCTCCTTTCTTAACAAAGAATTTCTGTTGAAATCATTTTATACTTTAGCCATAGCAAAACATTACAAAGTTAATTAGGGAGGAATTACGGATGTTTATTGGGGTACCTAAAGAAATTAAAAATAATGAAAATCGCGTAGCACTTACGCCTGCAGGTGTTGTTACATTAATAAAAGCTGGTCATAAAGTATTAGTAGAAAAAGAGGCAGGAATTGGAAGCGGTTTCACTGATAACGATTACGCAAAAGCTGGTGCGGAAATTCTTGAAAGCGCTAACCAAGTTTGGACGAAATCAGAGATGATTATGAAGGTAAAAGAACCACTTTCAAGTGAATACCAATATTTCCGCCCAGGTTTAATTTTATTTACTTATTTACACCTTGCTGCAGAACCTTCATTAGCACAAGCACTTAAAGAGAAAGGTGTTCTTGCTATCGCCTATGAAACTGTTTCAGCAAATAGAACTCTTCCACTACTAACACCAATGAGCGAAGTAGCTGGACGAATGGCAGCCCAAATTGGTGCACAGTTCTTACAAAAGAATAACGGTGGTCAAGGAATCCTGCTCGCTGGTGTACCAGGAGTAAACCGCGGGAAAGTAACCATTATCGGCGGCGGTATCGTGGGTACTAACGCTGCAAAAATGGCCATTGGCTTAGGTGCAGACGTAACGATCATTGACTTAAGCGCAGACCGTCTTCGTCAACTAGATGATATTTTTGGAAATCAAGTAAAAACGTTAATGTCAAATCCATTCAACATTGCAGAAGCAGTTGCGGAAGCCGATCTTTTAATCGGTGCTGTCTTAATCCCAGGCGCAAAAGCTCCGAAGCTTGTAACTGAAGAAATGGTTAAGTCAATGAAGCCTGGCTCAGTAATTGTCGATGTAGCGATTGACCAAGGTGGTATTGTGGAAACTTCAGATCATGTCACAACACATGACAACCCAACATTTGAAAAACATGGCGTTCTCCATTATTCTGTTGCCAATATGCCTGGAGCTGTTCCAAGAACTTCAACCATTGCTTTAACAAATGTAACAGTTCCATATGCATTGCAAATTGCCAATAAAGGTGCAGTAAAAGCAATTTCTGAAAATGCTGCATTAAAACTAGGTGTGAATGTTGCAAATGGGGAAATCACTTACGAAGCGGTAGCAAAAGATCTTGGTTACGATTATGTAACAGTGGAAAATGCCTTAGAAAAAGAACTTTCGTCTCTTTAATAAAAATTAAAAAAGGATGTCGTCAATAGGTTTAACCTATTGATGACATCCCTTTTTTATATCTAGCTTCAGCGCCCTATCCGCAATTGTCAGTTATAAATATTTCCTATGGACCCCTTTCCCATCATACGAAAACAACATTTTTCTTTCTTCAATCATCGTTTCGATATGAACTGGCCTGCCCCACAGTTGCTGGATATAAGGGAGCACCTTTTCAAGGTATTTAACATCTAATTCGATTCCCTCATACCAGTGTTTTACATACAACTCCCCATTTTTCAAGTAGTCGCCATCATTGACAGTAAGATAGGGAAATCCACCGTTTACCCGCATATTTACGAGCTGATCACGGATATGCTCCCACTCCTTATCAACTACCTTATAATCCCGGCCTTGCTTTTGGAAAAGATACATGTCTTCTCTCATGACCAGATCTTTATTTAAGTAATTGCGGAGGAAAGAAATATCCGATTCCACCTCACGAACCTCAAACATTTTTTCCCTTCCTGAACCGGGTTCAACGCCCCTTCGCTTCATTTCCTCTGTTGGATTGTTATACCGCTCTTCAATATCTTCAAAAATTTTAATGCCTAAATAATATGGGTTTATTCCCGTTTTGGATGGTTGAACAACCCCGGCATTTAATTTAGCAAATTCAATGGATTCTCCGCTAGTTAAATCCATTTCTCGTAAAATCCGCTGGTGCCAAAATGAAGCCCAGCCTTCATTCATGATTTTTGTTTCAAGCTGAGGCCAGAAATAAAGCATTTCTTCCCGCATCATTGTCAAGATATCCCGCTGCCAATCTTCAAGCTCTCTGCTGTAGGTTTCAATAAATAGCAAAAGGTCCTTTTCCGGCCTAGGTGGAAATTTCCTTTTCTTTGGTTGCTCTTCTGTCTTTTTTTCCTTCTCGTCAAGCTTCCATAGGTCATCATATGGTGTGATTACTTGATGCTCCTGCTCCTCGTCCTCCTCATAATCACCAATCGTCCAAGAAAGCTTCGGCCTCATCAAGGAAGGATCAATGTGCTCATCAATTGCCAGGACTGCATCTAGAAAAGTCTCCACTTCTTTTTTACCATATTGAATTTCATATTGGTGAATTCGGTCTGCGGTAGCTGCCATACTTTCAACCATATCTCGTTTTGTATTTTGGAAACGGACATTGTTTTTAAAGAAATCACAATGGGCCAATACGTGAGCAACAATCAGTTTGTTTTGAATTAAAGAATTTGAGTCCAGCAAGAAGGCATAACACGGGTTTGAGTTAATGACAAGCTCGTATATTTTACTAAGTCCTAAATCATAATGCAGTTTCATTTTGTGAAATTGCTTCCCAAAGCTCCAATGAGAAAATCGGGTTGGCATCCCGTAGGCCCCAAAGGTATAAATAATTTCGGCGGGACAAATTTCGTACCTCATCGGATAAAAATCCAAGCCAAAGCCGGTTGCGATTTCCGTAATCTCACTGATGGCATATTCAAGCTGCTTGCGACCTTCTACATTCATTCGCCACTCCCCCTTTTCCTCTTACCACAATGTATGAAGGGAAGACGGGAATGATGAAACAAGATAGAATAAACTACTTCTATTTTTCCCTAAAACAATAAGTTAATGAGGATGGCATAATCTTCCTCTGATACAAATAAGCCCAACTCTTTATTTATTTATACAGGAAAATGTTGAAAACAGCGTAAACACGGGGTGTCCAACATTTTCTGTGAGAGTTATTTCCGGATTGTCATACAATAACATCAACTCCTAATGAGGAGGAGAGAAAACAGATGAATAAAGTGGATTACGACAGGGCGTTATACTATACGCACCGATCTGAGTGGGACAATTTATTGATTTTAATGGTACGAACAAAAGATCAATTTTTATCTAAGAAGATAGAACAATTCCTGCATGCCTACAATTTCGAAAAGGACTACACTGTCCTTGAATCAAAACTTTATAATCTCCTTCGTTACATCGACCATGCTAACGAATTCATTGAACCTGATGCCAATGAGATACCGTTGTATAGTCTTTCCTGAAAACTTAGTGAATACCGAATTTGTTTGAGTGAATTTTTTACAACCGGGTAAAAGAATTCCACCAAAAAAACGGCTTCCCACTTGGAAGCCGTTTTCCGTTATGCAATCGGATATTGTTGTACAAATGGGTGTAAGACGATTTCGTCAATCAGCATGTGCTTAGGAGCAGAAGCCATATAAACGACTGCATTAGCAATGTCCTCCACCTTGAGCCAATCCTTTTTCTCTGCAAGTCCTTGTGTTGATTCGGCGAAATAAGTATCGACCATACCAGGATTGATTGTACCGACGCGGATTCCATATTCCCTTACTTCCTGAGCAACTGAACCGGAAAAACCTTGGACTGCATATTTTGTTGCGGTATAGGCAGCACCATTCGGTATGGTATATCGGGCAACATCCGAAGAAATGGTAATAATCGTGCCCGATTTCTGCTCCTTCATATGTGGAAGGACTGCCTTTGTCGCCAGGAACACACCTTGGACATTTACCTCAAAGATTTTCTTCCACTCATCTACGGTTACTTCTTCCGTTAATTTAAAGAAGCCAACACCCGCATTATTTACAAGAACATCTACTGTTCCATATGTTTCAATTGTTTTTCGAACGACATTTTGCATGTCTGCTTCCTTCGAAACATCTGCTTGGACAGGAAGAATATGGGTATAACCCATATTCAGTAATTCATCAGCCGTTTCGGTAACTTGCGAAGAACTTCCTACAATTGTTAATTTCATTCCCTGCTCAGCAAGTTTCACTGCAATTTCTCTTCCTATACCTCGCGATGCGCCCGTTACAATGGCAACTTGTTCTTTTAACACTTTTTATCATCCCTTCATGATGAGATTTAATGAACATCATTTATTACATTTGTTGAACTACTTTCACCTTTTCATCTACTAGTTCCATAAAGTCCTTTTCAACAGTATGAAGTTTTGAAATACTTTCAGCAAGGCTATCACACCTTACACCAAAATAGAATTTTACTTTTGGTTCTGTTCCCGATGGTCTTAGACATACCCATGAACCATCTTCAAAAATATATTTCAAGACATTCGATTTAGGCAAATCAATTTTTTCTTCTCCATTTTGTGTTATGCGGGTACTTGTTAGATAGTCTTCAGTAGCATAGGTGCTTAATTCACCCAGGTTTGTAAATGATTCATTTCTGAATGAGGTCAAAAGACGCTGGATCATTTCTGACCCTTCTTTTCCTTTTAGCGTTAAGGAACGAAGGCCTTCACGATAAAATCCATATTTTTCAAATACCTGAATCAAGCCTTCGTAAAGGGTCATGCCTTGTTTTTTATAATAAGCGCATACTTCTGTTGCCAACAATGCCGCTTGGACTGCGTCCTTATCACGGGCAAAATCACCAATTAAATAGCCGTAGGATTCCTCATACCCAAATAGGAAAGTATGGTCCCCTGTAGCTTCATATTGGTCAATTTTTTCAGCAATAAACTTAAAGCCTGTTAAAACATCAACTGTTTCTAATTGGTAGGATGAAGCAATATTCCGGCCTATTTCAGAGGTAACAATTGTTTTTAATACAACGCCATTTTGTGGCAATGTTCCTTTTTCCTTCTTCTGGGTAAGCAAATAGTCAAGTAATAATGCCCCTGTTTGATTTCCTGTAAGAACAACATATTCACCTTCATGATTTAAAACAGCAATCCCTAATCGATCGGCGTCTGGATCAGTCGCAATTAAAAGGTCTGCCCCTACCTTTTTTCCATCACGAATAGCTAATTCGAAGGCAGCATGTTCTTCTGGATTTGGACTTTTCACAGTTGAAAATTCCGGATCCGGCTGTTCTTGCTCTTTTACAACTGTTACATTTTTATAACCCAAGGCAGCAAGTGCGGCACGAACAGGTTTATTTGCCGTACCATGTAAAGGAGTGAAAACAATCTTAATATCTGTTTCTTCCGAAAGTCCCGGATTCTCGGAAATCGTTTTTAACTTTTCAATGTATGCTTGATCAATTTCTGAACCAATCGTCTTAATTAGCCCTGATCCTCTTAATTGGTCCTCACTATCAACCTTTATTAATAATTCATTTTCGATATTGTTTACTTTTGCGATGACTTCATCAGCTGCATCTGGAGGAAGCTGACCAC
Source organism: Neobacillus sp. OS1-2 (assembly GCF_030915505.1). Lineage (GTDB taxonomy): Bacteria > Bacillota > Bacilli > Bacillales > Cytobacillaceae > Neobacillus. The sequence goes on along the minus strand of NZ_CP133265.1, from coordinate 3,145,006 downwards.
CATCAGATCCATATACTTTATATCCATTATATTCAGGTGGATTATGGCTGGCAGTAATGACAATACCAGAAAAGGCATTTAAGGTTCGTAAAGCAAACGAGAGCTCCGGAGTTGGTCTAAGTTCATCAAACACATACGTTTGAATACCCTTTGTTGCGAGTGTCCTTGCCGCCTCCAATGCGAATTCCGGGGATTTATGACGCGAATCATATGCAATGACAACACCACGTTTTTTTGCTTCTTCACCATGTTCTACTATGTAATCTGCTAAGCCGGCTGATGCTTTACGTACGGTATACAAATTCATTCGGTTTGTCCCAACTCCGATTTCACCGCGCATTCCACCCGTTCCAAATTCTAAGTTCTTGTAAAAAGAATCTTCTAATTGCTTTTCATCATTCTTCAATGTTTCTAATTGATTCTTTAATTCTAGATCCAATCCGTCAAATTCAATCCAGCTATTTGCAATTACTTTCCAATTCATATGGTGTCTCCTCCAATTTCTGTTTTATTATGTATTGTTTCTAAGTTCTTGCTCGTTACTCCTGCAAAACGGATGCAAAATAAGCCGACAATTTTTGCTATGAAGCAGGTGAATACAATCACATTCTATCATACCTTAAATTTACTTCCATAAGAGTAAAACTAAAAAAAAGCCTGCAAAAATTACAGGCTTTTCCTCTTTTCTAAATAATTAATTCATTATCAGCCTTTGTAAATATACTAAGCATGGTATTTTTCATTCTTTTTACATCAACAAATTGTTGAAATTCAAACGGAAAAAACAATCCAAATTCTTGAAGAGTTGCAACGTTTTTGTCAAAAACAGCTTCGTATTGCTCATCAAGTGGAGAAGATTCAAGTATAGATATGATTGTTTGAATACAAGTCATCACCTGAAAGGCATCTTTTAATGTGTTAAAATCTTCAGGAGTACGTAAAACCTTTAACTGTTTAAATTCACAAATTTCCTCATCACTATAATAAAGGGGAAAAATATTTGAATACACATACCTCACCAGTCCATTAATTTCTTCTTCTTGACTTGGTGTCGAGGCAAATACTATTTTCACTTGTAACCCACCTTTGCCATCGCTTTTTTCAGACGAATTTTATATCATAAGAATACCATAACTGCCGGTGTATTTACGGTGGTAATTAGTGGATGACGAAGGAGATAATATGTTTAAAACGGTACGTAAGGGAGAATGGCTCCATATTTTGGTCCCAGAAGAGTGGGACAGCAAAACAGTTGACTGGGTTTTTCGTCACTATTGGGAAGCACCCAAAAAATTAACACATCTTTTTCGAATGGAGAATAAAGTTTTAGTAGATGGTAGTCGTGCTAACTGGCATTTGCCTCTTAAAACAGGGTCAACACTGCTCGTAAAACTTTTTGTAGATGAGGAACCGCAAATAATCCCGACTTTCCACGATATTGACATCTTATTTGAAGATGAACATGTTTTGGTGATTAACAAGCCGGCATACATGAACACTCATCCAAATAATCCTTTAGTGGAGACCAACACACTTATGAACGCAGCTTCCTTCTATCTCCAATCTAAAGGAGAATGTCGGAATATCCGGCAAATTCATCGTTTAGACCGGGATACTTCTGGTGCTATCCTGTTGGCAAAGCATCCATTAGCTGGCGCAATATTAGATAATATGCTAGAGAAGCGTCATATAAAACGAACCTATATTGCTGCCGTACATGGACTGTTCCAGCAAAAAAAGGGGACAATCCATCTGCCAATTGGCCGTGATCGCCATCATGCAACGAAACGAAGAGTTTCACCATCCGGTCAGGAAGCTACTACCCATTTTCAATTGGTAAAAGAAGATAAACACAAACAGCTTTCCTATGTAAAATGCTGGCTTGAGACAGGAAGAACCCATCAGATAAGGGTACATTTAAGTCATATAGGACATCCCATAGTGGGCGATATCGAATATGGCGGAAAGCCCTTAACGAAAAGGCAAGCATTACATGCCGCCAAACTTGAATTTAGCCACCCTTTAACAAAAGAAAAAGTGATATGTCATGCACCTGTGACGGATTCATTAGATATCTTTAAACAGATCGATATTTATTCAATCTAAACAGCAAAAGCCTCCCGCAATTGGGAGGCTTTTTACATCTAAGTTTTATGTGGTTAATTAATCAGCTTTTCTAAAGGCCCTCATAATGAAGCTTAGCAGTAGAACCAACACAGCAGAACCGATGATTGCCGGGATAATGGCAAAATCGGACACATGCGGCCCCCAATTACCTAATACCGCTGTTCCCAGCCATGCACCAACAAATCCAGCTATGATATTACCAATAATGCCACCAGGAATATTCCTGCCAACGATAAGACCTGCTAACCAGCCAATAATTCCACCGACTATTAATGCCCAAATGAAACTCATTATAGAACACTCCTTTTTAGTATTCATCTTTCATTTATTAGCATAAAGCTCAGGCAGTAGTGGAAAGAATTTTTTCATGCTGCCTGTATAGTTAAATTACCCCCATTTTATATTTTTACTCATAAAAAAATATAAACCGGAAATAATTAATCTGGTTTTGGAATCAGCGTAAACCAATTACATAAATTCATGATTCTAGGTAAAAGTAAGGAAGTGCATCTAACAAAGAGAAAAATTCTGAAGATTCTAATGTTAAGTTTTTGTAAATTTCACTGCTATATAATACTTTTTTCGACATTTTTCATATAAACTTATTGAGTTGATTCATAACTATGGATGATAAAAATGGGGGTAACATCAATGGCATTTAAGAAAGTGGATAAATTCTCAGCTCTTTTACGTAAAATTTCTGCCAATTTAGATGAAGGAGTAGATTTTTTCACAGAATATAAATTGAATAACATTAGTGATTTAAAAATCTTTTCCGAGAAAATGAAGGAATATGAAACCCAAGGGGATACATTTGTTCATGAAGTAATAAAAGAACTAAATGATGCTTTTATCACACCTATTGAACGTGAAGATATTTTACACCTTGCGATGAGCATGGATGATGTAATCGACGGCCTTGAAGCTACTTCTGCATTATTTGAAATGTATTCCATTACCCAAGCAGATGATTTTATGCTCCAGTTCGTTTCGGCCATTCAGGGAAGTGTTCATGAAATCGATAAGGCCGTTGAATTATTATCGAATAAAAAACTGCAACAAATTAGAGAACATGCCATTAAAATAAAGGATTACGAATCTAATTGCGATAATATTCTGCGTCAATCGATTAAACATTTATTTACGGTTGAAAAAGACCCAATTCGGATTATTCAATATAAAGAAATTTACGAAAATCTTGAAGATATTGCTGACTACTGCCAAACTGTCGCAAACACGCTTGAAACCATTATCATGAAAAATGCCTAAGGAGCAAAAAAATGAGCCTTTTATTCATACTAACGATAGCAATCGTAATATGTGCCCTTGCATTTGACTTTATTAATGGGTTCCATGATACTGCTAATGCAATCGCAACATCTGTTTCAACGAAAGCACTAAAACCACGTCACGCCATTTTGTTAGCAGCCATTATGAATTTTGTTGGAGCGATGACATTTACCGGAGTGGCAAAAACAATTTCAAAGGATATTGTTAATCCATTCGATCTTACCAATGGCTCTGTTGTTATTTTGGCCGCGTTATTATCGGCCGTCATCTGGAATTTACTTACCTGGTATTTTGGAATTCCAAGCAGTTCTTCACATGCGCTGATTGGATCGATTGCCGGGGCAGCTATCGCCGCTAGTGGTTTTGGTGTTCTAAACTATGGTGGATTTACTAAAATTATTGAAGCACTTATACTTTCGCCTATTATCGCTTTTGTAGTTGGTTATATAATTTACAGTATTTTCAAAGTGGCATTTAAGAATTTTAATTTAACAAAGACGAATCGAAATTTCCGTTTTATTCAAATAGCCACGGCAGCATTGCAATCCTATTCCCACGGAACAAATGATGCGCAGAAATCCATGGGGATTATCACCATGGCTCTAATTGCAAATGAGTATCTCCCCAAAGATGCGGATGTTCCTCTTTGGGTTCAAATATCCTGTGCCGCGGCGATGGGATTAGGTACGTCAATTGGCGGCTGGAAAATCATTAAAACCGTCGGCGGGAAAATAATGAAAATACGTCCAATTAACGGAGTGGCAGCTGATTTAACTGGCGCCGGGATTATTTTCGGTGCAAGCTTAATACACCTTCCGGTAAGTACGACACATGTTATCTCATCGGGAATCCTGGGAGTTGGTTCTGCACACCGGCTTAAAGGGGTTAAGTGGGATACAGCCCAGCGTATGCTTATCACCTGGGTCATTACCCTTCCGATTTCGGCATTAATCGCTGCGTTCCTTTACCTTATTCTAAATCTTATCTTTTAATATGTAAGCAACAAAAGAACCAGATTATTATTTGTATCTGGTTCTTTTGTTGCTTATTTTTCTATTTTTATTATGGATGTTCGGAATGTTTCCGCCATTATGTCATAAGATTTCTTCAAGCGTTCATAGTATATGGGAATATCCCAGCCATTCCAGCTGTAAATATAGGTAGCATTTTGCTGAAACCTGCCATTAACCGCTGTTGGAAATGATTGTTGCACCTTGCCTGCTTTTGTTGTAACAATGGCAACGCGGATACCGGTTGTTTCCACACCGGCTGATATGCCGTTTTCCCAAATGTCGCCGATCACTTCCTTTGAGCTAGGGTCTCTAACATTCAAAAGCTGCCATGGAATCCTTCCTTCGATCACCTTTTTATTGCTACCAATACTTATATCCGTTAAAGAATCAAACATTTTACTTTTTGGATTGGCATTTCCAAACCTCATGACACCCGTTTCATAATCCTGAAAGGGGATAACGGTTGCAGTAGAAGGAATGATTAGTTGTTTATTAAGTGCCAAACGGATGGGATGAAATACTCCATTGTCTTTTTGAGCGGCATTTGGCACTTCCGGAATCATGTGTAAAATTCTTGCATATTGGTAATAGAATGTATCATAATAACTATCGATCATTATCCTAGAGTCCCCTGCTCCTGCTAATTTGACAAAAAAATCTACACCATAATCCGTTTCAACCTTTGTATGCTCATTTAAAGAAATCTTGGTTTGTCCCTGATTCGGGGCAGTATCCAGGAGTAAGAAAACTCCTTGTTTAGACAAATTCACGGGACGATTATAGGTAACTAAAAAATAAAAATACCCGCTGTCCGATGTGAAACGAACTTCCTTTACATCCTTCTTTTTATCCGTCGACCAATAGCCCTTTTTTACTGCAGCCATGTCCCAATCTGAGGCTGTGCCATCCACAACTATCCCTGATGCCCTTTTTCCTGGTTCGAAACTAAGCAAACCAAAATGCTGCTCATTTGTTTGCTGGTTATTCCAATAGGGCCTGCGGTCGGGATTATCGAAATCCATCGTATTCCAGGTACGTTTAAACCATTCATCCTGCCATGTAAAAACTAGCCCGCCCGCATACCCTTCCGTTACGATTGATTGGTATAAACGGCTATTAATTTCCCCCTGCTCTTTCTCTGAAAGAAAGCCCTGATTCATTCCAAACGGATTTTTATGTGTTAATCCCCTTGATGATGGCACGCCAAATTCAGCAACTAAAACTGGCATTTGATGTGCAGGACGAAACTCATGAAGGTACCCTTCATAATTATTTTTCTTTCCTTTTCTATCTACATAATCAAGATACTTTTGCTCAAAGTTCATAAAATCCGGGTAGTAAGGATAGATGTGGTACGAAGCAAACATCCCAGCATGGAAGGATTGCGAGATCTTAATATGATTCGGATTAATTGAAACCATATCTTCCTTCTCAAGTGGTTCCGCGGGATGATGCAATAAATCAGTGGTCACCCAATTCGTAAAGCTAAGCGAATGCTGCCAGGAATATTGCTTTGCTTCGTAGGCAGCGGCATAATCCATAAGCCCAGCAAGCCAAACCTCAAATGGGCTTGCATTTTCCGTTTTAAAATAATTGCCCTTATATTGGGCTATTCCAGCATGGACAGTATTTGTATTCTTCACCATCTCTGGATCCCATTCCGTTCCAATGATCATTCCAAGGACATATTTGGAGATATCGTATTGATAAGTGCCTGCTGCATGTCCGGGGCGTTCGGCCAAATTGGAATTACCATGAATAATATCAATCATATTTCTTATTTCCAGCTTAGCGTCATCTACATTTATCCGGGCAAAGGCATCCTGAGTCTGTGTCAAATTCTCTTCACTGACCCATGTCCCATGAAATAAATATAAGGGCTGTTCAGCGATTTGATTATAGAGATAAAATGCTTCGTAGAATTGTGGCGGATGAAGCGTATAAATTCTTAAAGCATTTGCATTCATGGCTCCAATTGCTTTAAACCAGCGAAAATACTCTTCCTTCGTTATGGCTGTTTCGCCAGGAAAATAACCTGGTTTGCTAATCCCCATATTCACACCCTTGATAAGAAAGTCCTGCCACTTTCCACCTCTTTGAATTTGAATATACGTATTTCCGGTTTTGCTATTTGTCTTAACCCCGTTTTGTTCAACTAGTCCTATCTTTTCCTGTGATTTTACTTGCCTTAGCCCATGATGTAAAATATCTTTCATCATCGGTACATATGTCTGCCAGTAAAAAGAATCTTTTGCACCAAGTTTTCTTTTCCATGTATCAAAACCTTTTGTTTGATACATTCTCGGCACTTCCGCTTCATCCGCATAATCACCGGAAAAATAATAGGATGAGAATTTCGTATTTTGGTGATAAATGACTGCCGGGAAGCGGGCGGGAATCCCGTATCCTTCAAGCCTTTTCACTGCAGCATGTGAAATTGGCAAACGGTAAGAAGCCAAAATTTCATTCTTATCTCTTGCCTCGATAATATCGAACCAATACGGATATTTCCCCTTGATTTCATCGGTAAAATATTTCTTCCCCTTTTTTGATACTTCAAACAGTAGCCCTGTATCCTTAACCTCCTCTTTTCCGATAACCACTACATAATTATTTCTACCTACAAAAACAAAACCTTCTCCATCAAAGCCCCACTTCATATTTTGTTTCCGATAGTTCGCTTTGATCCACTCTGGCACTTCAGAATTCGAAAGATCCGAAAAATAGCGGCCAATCCAGCCAGACCATTCAACATTAAGTAAATTGGAGACTTCCTCCTTGGCCTTTTCTGAAGTGGGACTTGCAAACGTATTAAATTCTGCGATTAATGTCTTACCTTTTGATTCGATTAGTGCCCTTTCAATTTTATTAACTTCACTGGATGTAAGCCCGCCATAAACTTTTTTTGAATGTTTGCCTTCAGTATTCCTACGATTAATGTCCTCTTTATATACGCCATATTGATCAGTTAAATAGATCACATCAAACGGTTTTAAATCTCTTGGTAGGGGTGTAATCGTATATTCCTGTCCATTTTGCGGTTTAAAGCCTTTATAATCATTTTTTACTGAATATGGGGTTGTCCCATTTTTATAGTATTTTGCGTTGTTTAATATCCACACAAGTCCTTTATGTTCCCGGAAGGATTGAGTGGGTACTGTTTTATCCACGATTAACACGTTTAATTTTTTTGAAGGCTGAATCTTCCATAACCAAAAGGGGCTCGTCAAAAATAGGATGAGGAATACCGAATAGATCCATAGGTTGGTTTGTCTTTTCATTCCGAAACACCTTTTCTTTTCATTTCTCCCCAGCTTTTATCTCCTTTTAGCATCTGCCATACTCCTTCACAGCGCCAAAATACAGTTAGCGGTCGGTACCATAAAGTTTCTGTCAAGGAATAAAGGAATAACTTAAGGATATCTGTAACCTTGTGATATTTCGTCAAACTCCATTCTTCTAAAAGTACTGCTGCCATCGAAAAAATCGATCCGTATAAACAGGATAATAGAAATAATAAAATAGCAAATTCTATGTAAATTCCCCCGAGAACAAAACAGAGAACCATAAAAATATAGCCGGATAATTCAATAATTGGCCCCAAGAACTCCACAATCCAAAAGTAGGGAAAGGCCAGTAGTCCAATTGAACCGTATCTTGGATTAAAGCTTACTTTTTTATGGATCCATAAACTTTCAAATAGCCCTCGATGCCATCGTCTCCTCTGTCTTCTTAAAAATTTCATGTCTTCCGGAACTTCTGTCCAACATACAGGGTCAGGAACATAGACAATTTTCTTCTTTTCACCTTTTTCTCTCAATATCCGGTGCATTCTCACCACTAATTCCATATCCTCCCCAACCGTATCGGTTCGGTACCCGCCGGCAGCAATCACCCAATTCTTTGAAAAGACCCCAAAGGCACCAGAGATAATGAGCAATAGATTATGCCTGCTAAGACCAATCCTTCCCATTAAAAAAGCTCGTAAATACTCAATGATTTGCATAACAACTAATGGTTTATCTGATAACCCAATTTTTTCAATTCGCCCATTTTGAATATGACAACCATTCGCAATTCGTATACTTCCTCCGGAAGCAATCACTTCCTCATTAGAGTCGATAATCGGCTTCATCACCTTTAAAAAAGCATCCTGTTCAAGAACAGAATCACCATCTAAAGAACAAAAATACGGATAATGGGAAAAATTCAGGCCCACATTAAGCGCATCTGCTTTTCCTCCGTTCTCTTTATCAATAAAAAATAGGTTCGCAAATCTGGTGGATTGATAAATCTTTCCGATTGCTTTGGTGCTAATTTGTATGCGAACAACCTTTTGGATCTCTTTCATATCATAGTGATCAATCATTTTTTTGAGAGTATGGTCGGTGGAGCCATCGTTCACGACAATGACTTCAAATATTGGGTAATTCACACGTAATAAGGAACGTACACTATGGACAATACCTGCTTCTTCATTAAAGGCAGGGACGATAATCGAAACAGGTTTGGTGTAAATTCCTTCCAAGTAATCATCGTAGACCCGAATTCGATCAAGTTGGTATTCCTTACGAAGTTGAATCATGGAAATAAACAAAAATACGGTGTAAAAGATAATGACTAGTACCATATAACCGGCAATAAATGAAGCAAAAGCCGTAACAATGTCGCTCCAGTGAATAAAATGCATTGTTCATACCCCTTTATGGAGCCATTCCCAGGCCATGTCTTTTGCAAAAGGATCCTTTGATGTTTCTAAAACTGTTCGAAGAATATCTTTCCCGTTTCCAAATTGACAGATTGATTGGCCCGCTTGAGAACGAACCCACCATGTTTGATCGTGTAAAAGCTCGATTAATCTGGGCATGGCTTTTTCTTCTTTAACTGACCCCATTAGTTTTGCAGCAAGCATCCGTTCCTGCCATATTGTAGAATGGAGAAGATCTAAATAAGGATTAATATCTTCCACAAAGCCGATTTCTGCTAATGCCTTTAGGGCCCGTAGTTTTATTTCACCACAGTAGCTGAAAATAATATTTTCTAGGAAGGAAAGGTAATTGGTCTCCCTTTTTAACCCAATGACTTCAAGAACGGCTTTCTGTAAGGTAGAATCTGTCTGGTGGAAATAATCTATAAACTGTTGAAATTGTTGATTTTGTAAACGAATCAAGATATGACGATAATCATATTCAGTTAGATACTGATAGTGGTTGGTAAGCAAATGAAAGAGTGGTTTAAATTGAAACATGGCAAGGATTCTTAAAATATGGACCAATTCTTCATGGGAAAGCCGTTTATATTTCAATAATCTATTCACATCATTTAACAGGGAAATCATATTGAAGCCCTCAATATAGTACAGAGTATTCATACGTGTACTCCACTTTTTACTCTTAAGCCGCTTACGATAATTTTCCGTTAAATACATGGCTGCTAGTTCCGATAATCGGTTCTTTTCTACATAACCCTCTACTACTTTTAAATAACTACTCAACAGCTCTTCGATGGCCTTTTGCTGGATGACTGTTTCCGGCCACAGTTCACATGAAGAGATTCCATCGGTCACCAATTGAAAAATGTGGGGATTGTATTTTTCTTTATAGTATTCAATTTTCTTCATTTTCTTACTATCATGGGATTTTCGAATAAGGAGGTATACTAATAACATGACCAATATTGTTACTATTACGATGGTCATATTCGAAAGGATAAATAACTCATTTTCATATAGATAAGGCGTATGACTGTCCATAAACTACACCCTTCAATAATTACTATATAAAAAGAGGATCCAATTTAAGGGATCCAAAATTCTTAATACTAAGTAAGTGCTGTTACTTTTTTAGAACAACTCTCCATTGCTGCCAGGATGGTTCCTCGGAAATACTCCTTTTCCAGCGTTGCCACTGCCTCTATCGTGGCTCCCCCAGGCGTACAAACCTGGTCTTTTAGTTCCCCAGGATGTAATTCTGTTTCAAGTACCATTTTAGCAGCCCCTAAAACAGCCTGTGCTGCCAGCCGATACGCTTTATCTCTTGGTATTCCCTGACGTACACCACCATCTGCCATTGCTTCGATTAACATGTAAACATATGCTGGGGAAGAACCACTTATGGATGGAACGGCATCCATGACCTTTTCCTCAAGACGCTCCGTTTTCCCAAAACAACTGAACAAAACTTCCACCTCAGCAAGTTCATGTTCACTTATGTAATGATTTCCACAGATAACACTCATACCTTCCCCTACCAATGATGGCGTATTTGGCATCGTCCGGACTGCTTTTATTTGGTAACCAAATAACTGTTCTAGATTACCTAATGTAATTCCAGCAGCAATCGTTACAATGATGACATGCTGTTTCATATTCATTTTTATTTCATTAATGACCGATGGATGAAGATCTGGTTTCACCGCAAGAATAAGAATATCAGCATATCTTGCAACGTCAACATTATGTAACGATGTGGAAATACCATACTTCGCTTCAACTTTATCAACAGTTGTTTTTGTAGCAGAACTTGCCATAATATTTTCCCGAGGGATGACACCAGAATGAACCATTCCCGCAATCATGGCTTGAGCCATTTTCCCCGCCCCAATAAAACCTATCTTTTTTTCCATACTCTTCAACACCTTTTCTTTACTTATACATTTTATTTTCTAAGATAATCACATTTTCTGAAAAAGTGGTCCTCCCCACTTCTTTCGTATTTTCAACCAAGCGATAAATATTATCGCAGCATTGTTTGGCGCCTATCACTAATAACGGAACCCCAATTACGTCAATTTTTAACCCCCTTGAGAAAAATCCCCCCATTGACATGGCAAAGGGAACCGTCGGTGAGGTATTTGAAAAGACAATCTTTTCATCGAATTTAAACTTTTCCTGAAGCAGTAAACTCATTTCTTTTAATGCCGGAACAACATATTTATTCCTTTTGCGCCCGATCGTATACACTGGATTACTTTCATCATCAACACCGTGAAAGATTAGTTTTCCGAAGTCTTCCTTTGTTAATTTATTAAAGAAATTCACATTTAATATTTCCTCCCTTGAAAGTTTCCGCTCTGATTGAGGAAGTTGTTTTAAATGGTACGCAGCGGCTAGTGATGTCGTATGTGTTCCTCCATAATCATTATAAATATAAATCATGGTCTCATCCCTTTTATTTTCTATATTTATAGTATGTACTTAGACACTTTCTTCAATTCTGGGATGAATTTTTACTGTTAAGAGCAAAAAAGAAGCTACTCGTAAGAATAGCTCCATTTTTGCTTGATTTATATTCTTAATAGTTACTGTCTGAAAGTTCACCTTTGGCGATGGAAACACCGGAACTGGCACCAATCCGGGTAGCTCCTGCCTCAACCATTGCAACTGCATCTTCACGGCTGCGGACACCACCGGATGCCTTCACACCTATCTCAGGGCCGACTGTTTGACGCATTAAGCGGATATCCTCGACGGTTGCTCCTCCAGTCGAAAAACCTGTAGATGTTTTGACAAAATTTGCTCCTGCTTTTACAGAAAGCTCACATGCTCTTACTTTTTCCTCATTCGTTAATAAGCACGTTTCGATGATTACCTTTACAATTGCCTTTCCCTTTGCAGCTTCGACAATAGCGCGGATATCTTTTTCAACCAATTCGTCCTGGCCATCTTTTAGGGCCGCTATGTTGATGACCATATCAATTTCATTTGCGCCATTTTCAATGGCATTTTTTGTTTCAAAAGCCTTTGTTTCAGTTGTTGAGGCACCTAGAGGGAAGCCAATTACAGTACAAACCTTTACTTCATTAGTATCTGCAAGCATGTCAGCAGCTGTTTTAACCCAAGTTGGGTTTACACACACTGACGCAAATAAATACTTTTTTGCTTCCTCGACAATTTTAATGATTTCTTCACGTGTTGCATCAGCTTTTAATAAGGTATGATCGATCATTCTAACAACATTTTGAGACATTTTTACACCTTCCTATTTAATAGAATTTTTATTTCAATTAGTACTTTAACATAATGTTACTATAACAAAGAAATTGAACATTTGTAAATACCAATGTGAACAAAATTTCACTTTGAGTTTATTGTATTTCAGTGGTCTAACTAGACACAAAAAAGACAACGGATTACCTTATCAATCTTATGTATACTATTATCATAGAACTCGATAATGGAGGTTATCACGTGCAGAAATTGGGTAGTTACATCTACCGGAATCGCAAATGGGTGCTGTTGATTTGGATAGCAGTGATTTGCGTCTTAGGATTTTTCGCATTGAAATTACCCTCAGTTTTAAGTGGGAATGGTTTCGAATACAAGGGTGAATACGCCGCAACAAGGAAAGTCATGGAAAATAACTTTGGACAAGCTAAATCCTCGATTATTCTGGTTTTTGAAAAGAAGCAAACAGTTAGTGAAGACCGCTTTAGGACCTTTATTGAAGAAACATTTGAAAAGTTAGCTGACTTTAATGGGGCTAAACAAATCATCACTCCTTTCGAACGAGAAGGAATGATCAAGGGTCAGTATGCTTATGGCCTTCTCACATTTAACAAAAAAGCTGAAAGCCTTGGCAATGAAATTGAGCAATTAAATGGCCTGCTTAAAAACAAACAGGGTTTAAAGGTCACCATGACGGGGGAACCGATCATTGTCCAAGACTTAAATGTTGCCAGTCAGGAGGATTTGGCCAAAGCAGAAATGATTGGTTTACCGATTGCCTTAGTCGTCCTCATTTTTGCATTCGGTGGTCTGGTTGCTGCGTCGCTGCCGCTTGTAATCGGGGTAGTTTCCATTTTGACGACAATGGGAACTGTTTATTTTTTCAGTTATGGTGCTGATTTAACCATCTTTATTTTAAATATTGTCCCAATGATTGGCCTCGCTCTAAGCATCGATTTTGCTTTGTTATTTATCAATCGGTACAAAGAAGAAGTTAAGACGAAATCCATCCGTGAAGCACTTGAGATTACTGTCGCCACTGCAGGTCGGTCGATTATCTTTTCTGGGCTATGTGTGTTTATCGGGTTATCAGGGCTTTGGTTTATCAAGATTGATATTTTTCAAAATGTTGCCCTTGGCGGGATGACCGTTGTCTTCATTTCTGCACTATGCGCCTTAACCTTTCTTCCCGCCCTCCTTGCTATTTTAGGGGAAAATATTAACAAACTGAGTATTTTTAAGATATCGAAAACCCAAACAAGCATATGGCATAAATTTGCTGGTCTGGTGATGAAACGCCCGATTATGATGGTCACAGCGGCACTTGTTATTCTGTTAGTCGGGCTTATTCCAGTAAAGCAAATGGTTTTAGCCATTCCAGGGACAGATTCCCTACCAACAAACTACCCTTCAAGGTTAGCCTTAGAAACATTTCAGGACCATTTTATTGCCAGCGAAAAACGCGATGAGAAAAAGGTTACTATTGTCCTCCAATCCCAGGGCAGCATGATGGATAAAAGGAATTTAGAAAAAGTTAGTCAGATAATTAACAAACTTGAGAAAGACCAACTAGTATCTATAGTTGACTCACCATTTTCAGCGTCAGGAATAAAAGAGGTTGATCAGCTATTTCAATTTCTTATCCATGGTGACAAAGCCATGGTGGCGCAGGTTACAAACTACTTTATCAGAGACAATCAATTACGCTTGGATGTGTATTTAAAAACAGGTGAGCATTCTGCTAAAGCTAGAAAATGGGTAAGTGAGTGGACTGAAAGGGATCTAGGATTAAAGGCATCTTTCGGCGGACCCATTAAATTTGAGCAGGAAATTTTTGCGGAGATAGTTAAAAAAGCACCATATGGATTAGTATTAATTGTTGTTTCTACCTTCGTTATTCTAATGGCGGCCTTCCGATCCATTCTGATTCCTATAAAAGCCATCTTAATGAACGTTTTAAGCCTGGGCTGTACTTTTGGGATTGTCGTTTGGATTTTTCAGCAGGGACATTTAGGAATCACACCAGTAGATATTGCTTTAATTTTGCCCGTATTCGTGTTTACCCTTGTTTTCGGCTTGTCAATGGATTATGAGGTCTTTCTTATCTCAAGGATTCAGGAGTTTTATTTAAGTTCAGGTGATAACAGCCAAGCAACCATTGCCGGTCTAACCTACACAAGTAAGATTATTACTTCCGCAGCAGCCATCATGATTGTGGTTACAGGAGCGTTTGCCTTTACGGGTGTCATGCCTGTAAAGCAGCTTGGTGTAGGCATTGCTATCGCCATATTTATAGATGCAACGATTGTGAGGATGGTGTTAGTACCCGCTTTAATGAAGCTGTTAGGGGATTGGAATTGGTGGTTTTTTGGCTATAAACAAAAACAGCGCAGAGAAAGTCGCAAAAAGCCAGCCTAACTTTAGGCTGGCTTCCATTTAAATATTTTTAGCATAATTTTCATTTGGGATTTTACTTAAAACGACATATAAACTTAGTGGTTCACTTCCGTTATTGTTAAAGGCCATCTCTTCTTCACTAGTTACATGAATAAGATCTGCCTCTGCTACTTCTGTCTCCGCACCGTCAATGATGATTGTTCCATTTCCAGTTACAACATATAAATAAACCTCTGTTCCCGGATGTCTGTGTGCCGGAAGCTGCTGACCTGGCATAAAGTTCAAAATAAATGCTGTTGTTTCACCTTTTTTATAGATTACTCGTTTCGTAAATCTTTCTTCGCTATATTCCATGAATGCTTTAACTGAACTTTTTTCCATCATTAATTCCTCCTTGATTATCGATATCGTAAGTTTAATCGAAAATCACTTTTAATTAATTGACTCATATCAAGTTTTTAGTATGTCACAATTTTTACATATTTATCGAAAAAGGAAGCCCAAAAAACAGCCTACTTCCTCTCATTAAGCCATGTGTACCTTAACAAGCGAAGCTCCTTTTTCTAATGCAAGTTTGTTGATCTCTATTAAATGGTATTTATCAGGTGAAAGAACTTTCTTTAATGATTCAATGATGGAATCATTCGAAACAAGCTTGCTGCGCTCCAAATAGGCCCCTAATAAAATCATATTTGCCACTCGAGTATTTCCAAGGTCGTTAGCCATGTCTGTTGCACTGATTTCGATGACTTTTATATCCTTGCGTCCCGAGACTCTATTCACCAGTGAAGAATTAAGCATTAACATCCCGCCAGGGCGAACTCGCGGTTCGAATTTATCGAATGATGGGTTATTCAATACAATCGCTGTCGATGGTCTTGTAACGAGCGGTGACCCAACAGGCTCATCACTGACAACAACGGCACAGTTAGCCGTACCTCCCCGTTGTTCCGGTCCATAGGAAGGAAGCCATGAAACACCTTTTCCTTCAAGCATACCGGCGTAGGCAATCAATTGCCCCATAGACATAACTCCCTGACCGCCGAATCCTGCAATAATGATTTCCTCTAGCATCACTTTTTCACTTCCTCGCTGTTTTTATAAACACCAAGGGGATAGACAGGAACCATATTGTCCTTTACCCAGTCAAGGGATTCCACTGGGTCAAGTCCCCAGTTTGTCGGGCATGTAGAAAGTATTTCAATCATGGAAAATCCCAAGCCTTTTTTCTGGGTTTCAAATGCCTTCTTAATAGCCTTTTTTGCCTTTTGTATATGTGGAACATCATGGGTGGAAACCCGCTCAATATATGCTGCGCCATCAAGTGTCGCAATCATTTCACAAACCTTAATTGGTGACCCTTGAATCGCAACATCACGTCCGAAGGGGGTGGTCGCCGTTTTTTGACCAATCAATGTGGTAGGTGCCATTTGTCCGCCTGTCATCCCGTAAATAGCATTATTGACAAAAATAACGGTGATCTTCTCTCCCCTCGCCGCAGCATGAATGACTTCACTAATTCCAATTGAAGCAAGATCCCCGTCACCTTGATACGTAAAGACAAACCGATTCGGCAGAACCCGCTTCACTCCCGTGGCCACTGCTGGGGCACGTCCATGTGCCGCCTGTGTCATATCACAATTAAAATATTCATACGATAACACCGAACATCCTACCGATGCCACCCCAATTGTATCTTCTAAAATATCCATTTCCTCTAACACTTCGCCAACAAGTCTGTGTATCACACCGTGCGTGCAGCCGGGACAATAGTGTGTAGGCTTGTCTGTCAAACCGTCTGTTCTTTTAAAAACCGTTTTCATGGTCATATCGTTACCCCTCCGGCTACCGACTTAATCTTCTCATAAATCTCTTCTTGCGTTGGAACCACACCGCCTGTTCGACCGTAAAAGTCTACGGGGGCACGACCATTCACAGCAAGCCTGACATCTTCGATCATTTGACCGGCGCTCATTTCAACAGAGATATATGCTTTTACCCGATCCCTTGTTTCAATAAACGGCTTATCCGGAAATGGCCATAGGGAAATCGGTCTTATTAATCCAACCTTGATTCCTTCATGTCTTGCTCTGTTAATGGCATTCATGGTAATCCTGGCCACCGTCCCGAATGCCACCATAATATAATCTGCGTCATCGGTTTGGTATGTTTCATAACGAACTTCATTTTCTCTTATTAAAGCAAATTTTTTCTGCAGATTTTGGTTACGTTTTTCCAAACTTTCTGCATCAAGTTCAAGTGACGTGATAATTTTGGGACCGCCGTCACCTCGTGTACCTGTTGTTGCCCATTCTTTATTAAACTGTTCTATTTCGGTACGTTCGCCAAAATCAACAGGTTCCATCATTTGCCCAAGCATCCCATCGCCCATTATGATCACCGGTGTCCGGTAACGGTCAGCAATGTCGAATGCCGCTTGTGTCAATTCCACGATTTCCTGTAAGCTTGCTGGTGCTAAAACCGGGATGTTGTAGTCCCCATGTCCGCCCCCTTTTGTTACTTGATAATAATCCGATTGGGCAGGCTGAATATTGCCAAGTCCTGGGCCGCCGCGAACGATGTTACAGATGACTGCAGGAAGTTCTGATCCCACTAAATAGGATATTCCCTCTTGCTTCAAACTGAATCCTGGACTTGAGGAGGAGGTCATTACCCTGACACCTGTGCCCGCTGCCCCATACACCATATTAATCGCCGCTATTTCACTTTCAGCCTGTAAAAATAATCCGCCTACTTCCGGCAGCCTTCTTGCCATATAAGCAACAAGTTCACTCTGCGGTGTAATCGGATAGCCAAAAAAGTACTTACATCCTGCATGTACGGCCGCTTCCGCAATCACTTCATTTCCTTTCATTAACACTTTACCCATGAGAATAACTCCCTTCAAATCACACTGTTTGCAACATCTTTACCGGTTTAAATACAGCTATTACAGCATCAGGGCATATTTGTGCACATTTGGCACAACTGATACAATTTTCTTGGTTCACCACTGTTGCTGGACGGTATCCTTTCCCATTTAAATAGTCCGCCAGAAAAATAACCTTTGTTGGACATACTTCAACACATAGACCGCAGGACTTACAAATGGCTTCATTAAAAACGACCTTTTTCTCCATATGAATGCTCCTTTTCCCAGGGTAAAGTCATATACCGTTTAATAAAAACAACTTTATGAGTGTTGGCAAAGTCTTCAGCCTCCGCCTTTAAATGATTGGAGATGGTAGTATATAAAAATGGAATCTCGAGTCTTTCCGCTAGGCCTGAAGATAATTTATATCCTTGCATAATCTCGTTTATCGTCGTTTCAGCACCGATATTTGAGTTATTAATTATGCCGCGGACCTTAAGCCGAGAGGCCTTTTCGATCTGACGGACTGTGTAAAGCGCCCCCTCCACTGTACTGACATACGGACGTTTCCCATTGAGAACAAAGAGTAATTCCGGGTTTAATCCCTTCCATTCGTGATAGTATTGTCCTAGTGCCGTTGCCCCGTCTTTATCACCACCGGCATCGACAATGACTCGATATCTATGATCATGCAAAACTCGATACATTTCACCGGACACTATTGGGAGATCGGCCGCCGCTAAGCCATTCCTCGGGGCAAGTAATTCAACATCAAATTGTTGAAAGATACTCGCTACCTCCCGAGAGCGAAAATACGGGTTTATAACGTCTAAATCATTAATGGCTACCTTTTCGTGTTTCCATCTTTCTGCTATAGCCAGATTAATCGCAATTTCTGTCTTTCCACTGCCATAATGACCGGATAAAATAGTGATTTTATTTTCATTCAACGATTAAGTCACTTCCCTTCATCACCATGCAAGCGTTTCCAAAAATACCTATCTAAATTTTTCCAAGAATGACAACACTTATATTATAAAATAATTTGTATCTGCCCCGCCTTAAATAAAGGTACTATTCACTTAAATGTCATAAATATGAAGGAAAAACCAATACTATGAGTAGCATGCTTAAAGCAATATAATGGAGGTAATTTTAGTGGACAAAAACAGGGTTCCTTTATTACTGATCCTGCTGACCCTTGGTTGGTTTTCTTGTTCTACTCTTTCTTATGCCGCCGAGACCGTACCAAGCCCCAAAGGAATGGTGGATTTACGCATACTTGAAACAACTGATTTACATGCCGATTTGGTTAATTATGATTATTATCAAACAAAGACAGACAATCGAATTGGACTGATTAAAACGGCAACCCTTATTCATGAGGCAAGAAAAGAAGTCAACAATTCATTATTGTTTGATGATGGTGACCATCTAAAGGGAAACCCTCTTGGCGAATATTTAGCAAGAATTAAAAGTATGCATAAGGGAAAAACCCATCCAGTGTACCGTGCCTTCAATTATTTAAAATATGATGCGATCGCGATTGGAAATCATGAATTTAACTATGGCCTAGGGTTTTTAAATGCAGCTTTGAAAGGCTTAAAGATGCCAGCTCTAAATGCAAATGTAGTTTCCGTCAAAA
Organism: Neobacillus sp. OS1-2; assembly: GCF_030915505.1. Taxonomy (GTDB): domain Bacteria; phylum Bacillota; class Bacilli; order Bacillales; family Cytobacillaceae; genus Neobacillus. Next base: position 3,125,717 of record NZ_CP133265.1, on the reverse strand, counting down.
AAAATAAGCCGTATTTTACTCCTTATGTTATTTTTAAAAAAATGGTAGTTGACCAAAATGGCAAACAGCATGAACTTCATATTGGGGTTATAGCCCTAATGCCTACCCAAATTATGAGATGGGATAAGGGTAATCTCGAGGGCAAGGTCATTGCTAAACCCATGGTAGAAACTGCGAAGAAATTTGTCCCCATTATGAAGGCTGAAGGTGCAGACATTATTATCGCCCTCGCCCATACAGGTATCAGCAGCGAACCATACAATCCGGAAACAGAGAATGCAGTTTATTATTTGACACAAATTCCTGAAATTGATGCTATTTTATCAGGGCATTCCCATAGTACTTTTCCAGGCCCTGTTTTTATTGATCTGCCTAATACCAATATGGAAACAGGACAAATCAATGGAAAGCCTGTCGTAATGGCTGGTGCTTTTGGCAGCCGGCTTGGAGTAATTGATCTTACACTTTCATATACCGAGGGCAAGTGGAAGGTAATCAATAGTACTTCCTTTACAAGACCAATTGCTGATGAGAAAGGTCATTCACTTGTAAAAACGGACAAACGTCTTTATAACTTAATTAAAACCGAGCACGAGGAAACCGTGGATTTTATCAAAAAGTTAGGTCTGTGACACAAAAGGTCTTGAATACTGTCGACACAATTTTCAGAATATGTTTTTCTTTACATCTTTTGAATAGTTTTATAAAATAAAGTGTAAACTACATATGTTGATTTTAGGTGGAGTCTGTCAAATCGGGCTCCTTTTTGCATTTTTTTCAATGATATGTAGAAATAATTTGGGAGAAGAGGTCGATATATGTCAACACAAGCTATCATCGCCATTGGTGTATTTCTCATTACTTATGCTTTCATCGTCACAGAAAAAATACACCGGACTATCATCGCAATGGCCGGCGGAATCATGATGGTTTTATTAGGAATTGTCGGTCAGGAAAAGGCACTGCACCATATCGATTTTAATACGCTTGGATTGCTGACAGGGATGATGATTATTGTTGCCATCACTGCGGAAACAGGTTTGTTCAAATACATAGCCATTTGGGCGGCAAAAAAAGTAAAGGGTGACCCATTAAAAACTTTACTAGTCCTTGGAGTCATTACTGCATTGGGCTCTGCCTTCTTGGATAATGTTACAACCGTTTTATTAATGGTTCCCGTAACTTTCAGCATCACCAGGCAATTACGTGTAAACCCCATTCCATTCTTAATTACCGAAATTATTGCATCCAATATTGGTGGCACCTCTACCTTAATCGGTGACCCGCCCAATATCATGCTTGGAAGTGCCGTTAAAGAATTAACCTTTATGGCCTTTATTAATAACCTTACCGCGATTTCATTTTTTATCTTATTTGTGAATATTGCTATTTTAGCTTTTATTTATCGCAAACAGCTTCGGACATCTGCTGAATTAAAGGCCACGTTAATGGACTTGGATGAAAAAGAAGAAATTACGGACAAACCTTTATTGATCAAGTCGTTAATTGCCCTGACAATTACTATTTTAGGTTTCTTCCTGCATCAGCTGTTACATATTGAATCAGCGACAGTCGCTCTAACCGGAGCATTTCTGTTACTTTTATTAACTGGGGAAAGCTATTTGGATAAAGCTTTTTCAAAAGTTGAATGGACAACCATCTTCTTCTTTATTGGTCTGTTTGTTCTTGTATCGGGATTAATTGAAACAGGTGTAATCTCATTATTAGCTGATTACTCCGTACACCTTACCGGGGGAGATGTGGCCTCAACATCAATTTTAATTCTATGGGTAAGTGCGATTGCCTCTGCCTTTATTGATAATATTCCATTTGTTGCCACGATGATCCCGATGATAAAAGATATGGGGGAATTGGGCGTCAATAATTTAGAACCACTTTGGTGGAGCTTATCACTCGGTGCCTGTCTGGGAGGAAACGGAACATTAATTGGGGCAAGTGCTAACGTCATCGTTGCCGGCCTTGCCGCCAAAGAAGGTCATTCGATTACGTTTGGGAAGTTTTTATTAATTGCCTTCCCACTAATGATCCTTTCCATCATAATCTGTACAGTCTACATTTATTTACGCTATTTAATTTAGGGGGCAAATGATGAAGGTAATCTATAAATATGACGAAAAGCTACTAGACCTTAAGGAAACCGCTAACGGGGATGACATTGAATTCTCGATAAACCTTCATGATAGTGAATTTAAGAAAAATTTGAAAAAAGTCCGCGAGTTTTTTGAGGAAAATAAAGTGTTAACTGATATCCATTATTATATCCATCCTAATAATAAGTATCAGGTAATTGTCAGAAAGGACTTTTATAATGAATTTTTGATTCAATTATTTAGACAGGAATTATTGCAGGAAATTAAATGGGGCTAAGGGATTTGCTGCCACATGAGTGGCAGCCCTTTTTTAGCTTCAAAATTCTACTGTACCCACATCTGAAATAGTCCTTCTGTAATACCCAGATTATACATATAGTAGATCCCAAATAGAAAACTTACCGTCCCGGCAAATTGGGTCAAACGACGATTAAGACCTACGCTTTTTTTACTATAAACAAACGGAATTCCAATGATCGTTGTAAACATGAGCATCCCAATAATCGTTCCTGCACCAAATATCAAAATATATAAGGCACACTCCCAGACAGACGACGCAGTTGACATAGTTAAAATAACCATCGCTGCACTCCCTGCCAATCCATGAATAAACCCAATAAAGGTAATCTTTATGAATGATGAACGAGCATGGTTATCGGAATTCCTTTGAAAGTTATTAAAAAATAGCATACTTTTTATACCTAAATACACTAACATAATGCCCACTAAAAATTCGAGTGACATGGCCCATTTCTCTGATAACTCACCTTTCATCAAAACCAATATCATCCCGACAATAAAAAGAGTACTAGTATGTCCGATTCCCCAGAATACACCTGTTAAAGTAGAACGAGACAGCTTATTGCTCTTACCAACCATGGTGGAAACGGCAATAATATGATCCGGTTCGATGGAATGCTTTATTCCTAAAACAAAACCTAAAAATAATACAGAGATAAAGCTCATAACTAACCTTCTTCCTCTCCTCTATTATCATAATGAAGAAAAAGAAAATCTTAAAGTCTATCTTTTTCCCCTATTACTTTCCAAACCTGCTCATAGACTTGTTTTAAAGGAATATTATGAAGCTGCGCAATATGTTTACATTCCTCATACTCGGGAGCTCTTTGTACGACTTGTCCTTCAAATATTCCCTCTTTTACCGTCACGCTCCCCCACTCCGTAGTAACCTTTGTAAACATTCTTTCTAATCTATGTACGGTTAACGGATAATAGCGTAGACCTAGCGTGGTTGTTTCCTTAAAAAGAATCTCCTTCATTCTATTACTATTTTCTTGTGAACAAAGTAACTGCAGTAATACGCCTGGTCTATTTTTTTTCATATAAATGGGCGTATAGAACACATCATTTGCTCCGGCCTCGAATAGTAAGTCCATCACATAGCCAAGCCATTCTCCAGGTATATCATCGAGATTCACTTCCATTTTGACCATTTGATGATCATAATGTTCATGATTGGGAGGAAGTGAGGCCATTTGGTTACCCCCTTTCAAGTTGGATGACTTTTTTACGTAACTTGTTTTCTCACTATTGCTCACCAATAATAACTCGGAGTACATTTGGGTGGTGTTTAAAGGTTTTTGTTCCCGCACCATACCCGATTGACCTAACTTTCAATGAAGGAATCGAACAATATTCCTCAGCAAGTACGGCGACAATCGCCGCTCCCGTTGGTGTTGTAAGCTCCGCTCTGATATCCGATTGGTCAAGCGGCACTCCTTTTAAAATTTCGAGTGTCGCGGGAGCCGGTACCGGATAAACTCCGTGGTCAATATGAATTCTTCCTGTGCCAACAGGAATAGCTGATGACTTGATGATGTCTATTTCCAATTGGTCGATTAAGATCGCCGCACCGATAATATCAATAATCGAATCAACGGCTCCTACTTCGTGGAAATGGACATTTTCCAATGGTATTCCGTGGATCAACCCTTCTGCTTCACCAATTTTATTAAAAATTTTTAAGGCGGTTTCCTTTACAGAGTCAGAAAAACCAGCCCCCTCAATTAATTCCACAATCTCTTTATAGGCACGATGGTCATGCTGGTGGTGATGGTCATGATCATGGCTATGGTGATGGTGATGGTGGTGGTGTTCGTGTTCGTGGATATGACTATGATCGTGGTGGTGCTCGTGTTCGTGACCATGACTATGGTCTTCGGTGTGCTCATGATTGTTGTTTTGATTATTCGAATTGTTTAGCAGTACAACATCAAATTTTGTGCTGCTAATACCATTTTTTATGATTTTTTTCCATTTCAGCTCATATTCATCTTCAATTTGAAGCTTTTTTAATTCCTCTGCTAATAGATTTGGATCAGCTCCAGCATCGATAAGTGCCCCGATGACCATATCGCCGCTGATTCCCGAAAAACAATCAAAATAAAGTGTCTTCATTTCCCTACCCCTTTTGTGCCAGCTGATGTATTAATACAGCGTTATATCCGCCGCCAAACCCATTATCAATATTTACTACACTAATTCCTGAAGCACATGAATTTAACATCGTAAGCAAGGCCGATAGGCCGTTAAAACTCGCTCCATACCCAATGCTTGTCGGGACAGCAATGACAGGGTGAGAAACAAGTCCGCCCACTACACTTGGGAGAGCCCCTTCCATTCCAGCAACAACAACGGAGACTGTCGCATTTTGAATTTCTTCGGCATGAAACAAGAGGCGATGAATGCCGGCAACACCGACATCATAAAAGCGGCGTACCTTGCTCCCGAGCACCTCTGCTGTAATTGCCGCTTCTTCTGCAACCCGTAAATCAGAGGTTCCTGCAGCTACAATGGCAATGTATCCTTCCGGGCTTCTCTCAGTATTCGTTTCATTTTTCCAAAAAAGAATCCTTGCTGTCTCATTATAGATCAGTTCAGGAAGCTCATTCCGGATTAATTCAGCCTTCTCCATTGCAACCCTTGTTACAAGAATTTCATTATTCCGCGCCCTTAAAGTCAGGATAATTGAAATAATTTGTTCCGCTGTCTTTCCTTCCCCATAAACGACCTCTGCAAAGCCCTGTCGTTTTTTTCGATGGTGGTCGACTTTCGCAAAACCCAAATTTTCAAAGGTAGCTAATTGTTCCTTGGCAGCTGTAATACTAAGGGTTCCATCTTGAACTTGCTTCAACACATCCTCAAGCATGCCTATCCCCCCTATTCTCACTTAAAATACTTTACCATATCATTTGCTAACATTTCATAATTCTCATAGAACTTCTTATATTGTTCACTATTTTCTTTAATTGGAAGTGTGGCTTTTCCCATCGGAATATTTCTTTTAATTTCTTCAAAGGAAGCAACTTTACGGATTGCCACTAACGCGGTCCATGCAGCCCCCCATGCTGCACTATGATGGCTTTCCGAAACATAAATTTCCGCCTCAAATATATCTGCCATCATTTGGAGCCACAATGGAGATCTGGCTAAACCACCGTTTACATAAACTTTTTGCGGCTCACCGGCTAAGCGTTCCAAGGTTTTTCCAATTTGATAGAGATTAAAGGTGATTCCTTCAAGTACGGCACGAATAAAATGTTCCTTTTTATGTGTGATTGTTACTCCGTAAAAATTCCCTTTTGCCCGTTGGTTCCAAATTGGTGCTCTTTCACCATTTAAATAAGGAAGAAAAAGCATACCATCTGCACCTGGAGGAATCTGTTCCGCATCAGAAAGAAATTCAGCAAAGCTTCTTTGGTCGTTCAATAGTTCCTTTAACCATTGAATAGCAATTCCTCCATTATTCGTCGGTCCGCCTATGATGGAAGAATCCTCTGTAAAGGAATAACAAAACGTTTCACGACTCTCACTAATCTTAACACCCTTTGTCACTTGCCTAATAGCCCCGCTTGTTCCAACTGAAACAGCTACTTCACCGGGAAGAATTGCACCATTTCCCAGGTTCGCTAATTGTCCATCTGCCGCTCCAACAACTACAGGCATGTCGGGGTGAATCCCCATCTCTTCTGCTTTATCTCGGTTGATTCCCATCACTATTTTTGTCGGTGGAACAATTTCAGATAGCTGATCTTCCGAAATACCCGTAAGGCCTAATAGTTCTTGCTCCCATTTATGGGTTGTGGGGTTGAATAACCCTGTTGCGGATGCCATTGAATAATCAATTACTCTCTCGCCAAACCAGCAAAGGAGTAAGTATTCTTTAATTGACATGAAAAATTTTGCTTCTTTGTATGGTTTATAGTCATTTTCTTTCATCCACAATAATTTTACAAAGGGTGTCATGGGGTGAATCGGTGTTCCTGTTTTAGCGTAAACCTTATTTCCAATTGTATTAATTACCTCATCAGCCTGTTTATAACTTCTTCCATCGGCCCAAATAAGTGCTGGAGATATCGGTTTGCCCTCCCCATTGATACAAATAAGCGAATGCATCGCAGCAGAAAAACCAAGAGAAACCAATTCATTTTTCTCAATTGCCGCTTTTTCAATGACTTCTCTAATTGCTAGGATTGCAGATTGTTCAATTTCATCCGGATTTTGCTCTACCCATCCTTGCTGGGGGTAATTTGATGTAATTACTTTTTCAACATCAGCCATTAATTTACCGTGTAAGTTAAACACACAGGCTTTAACGCTTGTTGTTCCGACATCAAGTCCAATTACAAACTCTCTTGGCATATTTCATCTTCCTTTTCAGTTACCACTATGTATTTATTATCCATTTTATCATACTCTTTTTTGACACGGACTACTCTTAAAACAAAAGGCTTTGGATATATCCAAAGCCTTTTGTTTTATCCACTTTAAGATAGAACCTTGTTCATACTGCCGCTCTGATATCCTATTAAATCTAAAGTAATATATTTATATCCATACTCTTGCAGCGTTTTTACAATCGAATTATGATTTTCTAAAATGGTACTCATATCACTTGGTTCAACTTCAATCCGGGCAATGTCCTCGTGTGTCCTTACACGAACTTGGCGAATATGGAGTCTTTTTAAATAATCTTCTGCCCTTTCAACCTTTGACAGCTTTTCTTGGGTAATAAACTCCCCATAGGCAATTCTAGATGAAAGACAGGCAAGTGATGGTTTATCCCATGTTGGCAAATCTAAATTCCGTGACAGCTCTCTAATTTCTTCCTTAAATAAATCAGCCTCCTGCAGCGGACCGCGTATCCCCTTTTCTTTAGCAGCCTGCATGCCTGGACGAAATTCATTCATATCATCAGCAATGACACCATATATGACATTTTGAAAACCCATTTCTTCCATGACTGGAATTAAATGATCGAATAAACTGCTTTTACAAAAGTAGCATCGATTTTTATTATTCTCAGCGTAGCCTGGGATGGCCAGTTCAGAAGTTTCAATCACTTGGTGCCTGACACCCATTTTTTCGGCAAGCTCCATTGCTTCTTTAAGCTCACTTGAGGGATAGCTTTCAGAGTCCGCAGTTACGGCTAGAACGTGATCCGCACCTAATGTGTCAAATGCCGCTTTTAGTAAAAACGTACTATCCACTCCTCCTGAAAACGCAACAACTACCGATTCCATTTCACGGAGAATAGACTGTAATTTTTTATATTTCTCAGTTAGCATGGTCCTTGTCTCCCCTCCCCTTACATTAAATCAATCATGCCATTGTTACCTTATTTAATAGGCAGCAAAAATATGATTAGATTGTCATACAGCCGAATCCGCCATCGACACGAATCATTGCACCAGTGACAAAGCTTGATGCCTTTTCTGAAGCGAGCCAAACAGTAGCACCTTGTAATTCTTCTGCTTCACCAAAGCGATTCATCGGGGTATGGCTCATGATCGATTCGATTCGTTCTTTGTCTAATATTTTCCGATTTTGTTCAGCCGGGAAAAATCCTGGAATAATCGCATTCACACGAATTCCATTAGGTGCAAATTCACGTGCTAAGAACTGTGTTACACTGTTAAGACCTGCTTTCGAAACAGAATACGTAAATACTCTTGAAAGCGGTGTTGTCGATGAAACAGATGAAATGTTAATAATACTGCCTTTTCGATCCTGCTCAATCATTCTTTTCGCGAAAATTTGACAGGTTAGGACAATCCCTTTTAAGTTGATATCCATTATTTTATCATATTCATCCATATCAAGTTCAAAGAAAGGTGTCGCACTATTTGTTCCAGGTGCATTCAGGAGAATATCCCAGCCACCAGACCATTGTTCGATTTCATTCGCAACCTGAACCAAGGAATCTTTAGAACTAACATCTGCTGAAAACGCCTTTGCTTCTCCACCGTTATTGACTATTTGTTTAACAATTTCCTCCGCCTTTTCCAAATTTCGACCAACAATCGCTACTTTAGCTCCGTGGTCTGCTAATCCTTTTGCCATGGCAGAGCCTAATACACCATTTCCCCCGATTGCTACCGCCGTCTTTCCTGTTAGATCAAATAAATTTGTCATTTCTCTCTCTCTCCTCTTTGTTAAAATAAATTCCCGTTTTCATCGAATGGAAATTCATATAGATCCGAAACCTGCTCCATATTTGGATGTTTTGCTATATAGTCAAGCAACGGTTCGGATACTTCAATTTCACTAAGTTTCAAGGTATTTTTAATGCGAACCAATTTGACATTTCTAAAATCTAAGATATTACTGGTTTTTACAGCAGCCTGAATTGCTTGTTTATCATTTGGTAATGTCGTAGCTATTTTTGTAGGAGCCACAACCGTTGATGTTAACCCATTTGCATAGGTTCCTTCTAAATCCATTTTGTCTAATAGACGCTTGGTTGTAAAATCTGCGGTTCCTACTCCATTGGCATTCCCCTCTGATTCATGCGTTACATCCAGCACCACCATTTTGTTAACATCTGGGCCGCCTGTTGCATATGGAGTGGGATAACGACCTGTAATATTTGGATCCATTCCATCACCGCTAATGTTTTTTCCAATTTCATCAATCACGAGGACATCCAATTGATCAAAATATAACTTTGGCAATAATGCTTTTGCTTGTGTCTGTAATCCAGCTTCCTTTTCGATAATCTCAGCCTGTGTTAATGCTTCCACAATTGCCACTTTGTCGAAGGCATTTTCAACTGTCGCTATTCCAAATAGGAATGGTGTTTTTTCCATGATGATTTTCGCCATCGCCGGCACATTTTCTGCCATATATTTAAAACCCATTTGATGGCAGGCTTCGGCCCCTCTTTGTTTCCCTAAGCCGATACTAATCATCTTCATAAGCCCGCTTTCCACAGGTCCTCGGAATGCCGTATGCGGCTTCACACGATTGATCACGACAATCCCATCAGCTTTTGAGGCATATTTATCGACATATACAGGCAAACCGTTCGGTAATTCGCTGATCTTTACTACTTCCATTGATGAACGGATTTCACAGCCCGCACTTTCCTCTGTAACACCGAGATGTGCTAATACTTCCCGCTGTCCTTCTGCGGTTGCACCACCGTGGCTACCCATGCTAGGGACGATAAATGGCTTTGCCCCTAAATCTTTTAAAAACTGAACCGTTACCGCAGTTAATTCCACGAGACGGTCAAGCCCCCTGCTGCCGACAGCTACGGCAATTTCCATTCCAGGCCGAACGGTCTTTATAATCTGTTCTTGTTGTAATTTTTCCATTAAAGCTTTACGAAGGTCATCAATCATTTTGTCATCAAACTTCACATTCACTTTTGCCATTTTTGGTACAGGAATATCTTTTAATAATTCTTGAAGTATACCCACGGACTAACACACTCCTTTTCCTTATGTAAGTGTTCCACATTGGATAAATTTCCATGTAAACAGGAAGTCCATTTTCTTATAAGCCCCCGTCTGTAATCCCTTTCAAAAAACATACTAACATAATTTATGTGTTTCTTTAATTAATTTGTTTACCAAACAAATTAATTAACTGTATAATATCATTATGCTAACCTTTTCGTCAATAAATATGTAGGATTATTTACCGAATTACCATTCAAGGAGGGCTTACATGATTACAGGTGATGCTGCATACATCAAAAAACTCAACCGATCGTTAATCATAAGTAAAATTTTTGAACATGGGATGATATCCAGAGCCGACCTGGCAAAAATTACAGGTCTAAATAAAGCAACGATCTCTGTTCAAGCAGCTGATTTACTAGCGGAGGATTTAATTATCGAGACCCAGCAAGATCATAAGAATCTTGGCAGAAGACCAATCATGCTCTCCATCAACCAACAGGCTGGATTTGTACTTGGAATTGACCTTGATAAACATTCGGTTACCTTTGCCTTAGCTAATATTAGCGGTTTGCCGGTTCAGACAGATACAATTCATCTAGATACCTCTGATTATGATGTTATTCTTGGAATGTTGATCAAACAAATAAACGCTTACAAACAGCAATGTTCAGAAGCTCGTTATGGCCTGTCAGGGGTAGTGATTGGGATTCACGGGATTGTAAATAATGACGAGATGATTTATTTTGTTCCGCAGCACGGCTGGCACAACAAAAATTTAAAAGATGACCTACAAACCCAAACCAGTGTGAGCATTTATATCGAAAACAATGCAAATTTGTGTTCTTTTGCCGAAAAGGTCTATCAACATCATCAAAGTGAGAATTTGTTATCAATCAGTCTGTACTCCGGAATTGGACTAGGCATAATGGTGAATGGTGATGCACTTAAGGGCCATCATGGCTATGCAGGCGAAATTGGCCATATGATCATCGTTCCTGACGGAATACCATGCAGCTGCGGGAATTTCGGGTGTTGGGAACAATATGCATCAGAATCAAGCTTCATGAAACAATTATCTGAAAAGCAGAATACTCCTGAATTAAGCTATGACGATATTCAAAAGTTAATCAGGGGGCAAGAACCAATTACGTGTGAACAAATGAAACAATATATTAAGTATCTATCAATTGGCCTTAATAATATTATCAATCTCTATAATCCTGAGATTTTGGTCATTAACAGTGAATTACTTCGAAACTATCAGGATGCTGTAGCGGAAATAAAAAATCATCTTACTTCAACGATTAGCCATTATTGTGAATTGCGGGTATCAGAACTGGGAAACAAAGCGTGTGTAATGGGCGCATGTGCTTTTGCGATTAAAAAGTTTTTGAATGTCTCAATTATCTGCTTATCGCTTTAATGGAGAAAGAAACGAATAAAACAACCGGAAAGGTCAATTCACAAAATTGAAATGTGAATTGGCTTTTTCCTTCCTTTTTATCCGCATTACCCCATTTCTATATTCAATCGGTGCTATACCCTCAAATGATTTAAAGGTTTTATTAAAATAACTCTGATTCTCATAGCCTAACATTTCGCTAATCTCAAGAATGGTATAGTTGGTTTGATCCAATAAATCCTTAGCACGGTTCATTTTCAGTTTCACAACGTATTTAACAAAATTAACACCGATTTCCTTTTTAAATAATCGGCTAAAATAACTGGAATTTAGGTGCAGGTAATTCGCTACTTCTTCCAACGTTATTTTCCTATGCAGATTATCTAAAATATACTTGCAGGCATTTTCAATTTCTGTGTTTGAACAGATTTTTGAATCATTGAATTCGATCAGTTTCATCATTTGCATTTTTATATCTACGGGCTTTTCAGCAGCATGGCCCTTTCTAAATGATAGAGAAATTCCAAAGGTGTCCTAAAAAATAATTTGTATCTTTTTCATCAAGCTTTTTATTTTTAGAAATTCCTCGTCTTCCACCATGCTTACAAATAAAAAGGATTTCTCTTTTTCAAATTGACCATGAACAGCATTTACTCCATCCTTTTCCACTACCTCCGCTATGACATTTTGAATAAAGTAATTTAGCAAATCAGTTGATTGAAAATAATGAAGAACTGATTGATATTGATTAATCATACAAAGGATAACCATATATCGTTGATTTGGCTGGAAGCCTAGTAAATAAGCTTCATCCTGCCAAACATTCGGATTATGGATGGGATGATGTATTGTTTTATTTATAAATCCTTCTAACATTAACCCCTTGTTTTGTTCGATGGTTTGAGCCATTTGTAATTGATTCATTTTATTCTTCTTTTCATTGTTAAGTGTATTTACAAACTGGCGCAGTATATGTATTATTTCATTTACATCTAACACATCTTTGAGGATATATTCTTGAACATTTAATTTAAGCGCCTGTTGCGCGAATTCGAACTCATTATGGCACGATAGGATTGTAACTAACAATGAAGGATATTTTTCCTTTAATTTTTTCGTTAGTTCAATTCCATTTAATTTTGGCATGCCTATATCTGTTATAAGGATATCAGGCATACTTTCTTCTGCTTCGTTTAATGCACTCATTCCATTTACATGGGTACTTTGCAATGTCAACCCAAGGCCATCCCAGTCGATCATTTCTGAAAGGAATTCCAACACAGGATAATCATCATCTACTAACATTACGTTATACATGATTTTCCTCCTCTTGAATAGGGATAAACATGGATACTTTGGTACCCTTGTCCGGTTCACTTTGTACCTGCATTAAAAAGCCTTCACCAAAAGTTAATGCTATTCTTTCATAGACATTTGATAGGCCAATACTTGAAAATCCCTCGTTTCGTTCACTTTTAGCTGAAGATTCTCCCCCGGATTACTCAGTCTTTCCTGAATTCTAGTAAGGTGCTCCTTCCGCATCCCTGTTCCATTATCTTCAATCTCAATAGTAAAAGTAGGAGAGATGTAATGTGCTTTAATCAAAATGTGCCCTTCTTGCTCGTTTAACCCGTGAATGATGGCATTTTCTATAATTGGTTGTAATACTAATCGTGGTAATTTAATGTTTGACGTTTCGATGGAAACTTCCATTTTCAATTCAATCTTATGCCGTTTGCGCATATTCATTAAACGAATATAGTCTTTATTGATCGCTAATTCTTCATGAAAAGGGATCATCCCTTTATGTTTATCGATTGTCATTCTTAAAAGCTTTGATAATGAACTAAGCATTCCAGCACTGTCATAATCACCTTTCATCATCACTTTCATGCGAATCGAATTTAATACATTAAACAAAAAGTGAGGATTTATTTGCGCTTGTAACATCGCCAATTCTGCTTGTCGTTTTCTTGTTTCGGTGAGTGTATTCTCCTCGATTACTTTATTAACCTTATCTAACATAAGATTAAAGGAAGTTGAAAGGGTGGCAATTTCATCGTTCCCCTTCGCTTCAGATCGCACTGATAAATCGCCTTTTTGAACTTTTTTTGCTAAGTTTTTTAAATCCACCAGTCGATTTAATATTTTCCGTAAAAGATAGACAAGTAAAATTAAAAATAAAACGTATGCAAGTGCTTGAACGAGAAATACCCGTTTGAAAATCGCATTAATTTTTGAGATCGCATTTTCATAAGGATTAAGCGAGATTAATTTCCATCCTGTAATAGAAAGCTCGCGAGAATTAATCAAATATTTTTCACCGTTTATTGTCATCACATCTGATGTATTGCGGCCTAATTCTTCGGTCACGTCTTTAGTAAGTTTCCAATCAAAATATTGATTCTTTGCAATCAAATTATTTCTTTCATTTAGTAGTATCATGCTATGGCCGGTATTTTCACTATTTAATATATCTATGATTCTATTTTCCATCACTGTCACCACAGCATATCCGTAGACACCTTGAATACTGTCACGTAAAGGTCTTGCAACAGATAATTGAAAAGGATTATTTTTTCTTTCAGATATAATCATGGTTGGCTGGGGGGCAATCCAAATAGACCGATATCCTTTTAGCCTGCTTAAGATTTTAAACCATGGTTCGTTTTTTAACTCGAGCGGATTAAATTCATGGAATGAATAGTTCGTATAAAACTTCCCGTTATTCAGCAGGATTGTCACGTATGCCTTCTGATCTAATAAAGTAATTGTATCTAATTTCTGTTGAACCTTTTGATCATTTATGAATTCATCATATTCGGTTCCACTCTCTAATGCCGAGGAATAACTACTTGGATATTTAAAGATTGTGTTAAGCTCTGTGTCGAGCTGAATAAAATTCAGCGTGTATAACATATCTTCAAATTCCTTTTTCAAATATTCATTTGTTAGTTTTAATTCATTTTGCGCACTACTAATTGCCTGCTCTTTCACAGCATCTTTTGTTAAATAATTGTAGACGGTGAATGTCGTTATGGCAGGAAGGATCAAACAAGTTATCGCAATTAAAAGGACTTTATCACGAAAAGACAGGGACGATACAAAATGTATCACTCGCGTTTTCACTTCCAACCTCCTCGAAAAGCGCAAGCGCCCTGGTCAGCGGCGTATGGCCTGGAGCACTCCAACTGAGATAAAGGAAACACGAAGAGCCGAAGGCGATTCGATGTTGACTTATCGTAGGGCGGAGAGCGAAGGACATTAGCCGCTAGGGCGCTGGAGCTGGACAATTCTCAAAATCAAGATTTCTTTCTTATCTTTTGAAAAAGATTGGGGCCGAAAAAGCGGGTATCGCCCCTGTCCCTATTATATACTCAACTTTAATTGCAAGAAAGTTGAGATTAATCTATTTACTTGTTTTTATCAATTATCTCTTGTACGACTTTCTTAGAGCTTGCAACTGTTTCGTCAAGACTTTGTTTCCCAAGAATTAATTTTTCAAATTCTGTAGAAAGTGCTAGGTCAATTTCCGACTGGTATGGTACTGGTTTTCCTACTTTAGCTGAAATAGTTGTTTGAACAGAGTGTATTAAAGACTCCTTATCAACCTTTTCAGGATTCTGGGCTTCTGCTAGCGTATCATTGATTAATTTGATTACTTGGTCATCTGTGGTTTTTTTCCATGATGAAATATTAATTCCTTGAGCAATTTGCCCTTCCGTTGTGTACCATCTGATAAATTTGTATGCGGCCTCTTTATGTTTCGAGTTAGCTGCAACACCCAAAATATCGGCATCAGCCGCGGAATAGGCACCTTTTTCGTCCACTTTATTTTGTGGGAATGGTGCGACTGCCACATTGAAATCAGCCGGGAAGCGCTCTGATCCTCCAAGTTCCGCAATCATAAAGGTTCCTGTAATAATCATGCTAACCTGCTGCGTAAAGAATTGATCACGATAATTCATTTTTTGTGAAATCATCGAAGAATATGGGACCGCTGACTTGTCTTCCTTCTCCATTTTCACACGCATTGCTAGAGATTCCTTATAAAGCGGGCTGTCGATATTGGAGGTTCCGTCGGTTTTCAAGAAACCGGCATCTTTTTCCTGTGACTGTAATCTTAAGCTCATATAGTTTGCCCATGCACCTTGCCACGGACCATGAAAGTAGGTTCCATACTTTCCGTCTTTCGTCAGTTTTTTAGCATATTCCATGTACTCGTCCCATGTCCAGCTTTTCGGAACTTCAAGTCCTGCCGCATCTAACCGGTCTTTATTTAACAAGACAAACCACGATACATATTTTCCTGGAAGACCGTAATACTTACCATTGATCTTTGTATCAACTTTATATTCATCTTCCATTTTAAAGCCATCTTTTTTAATCATTTCATCTAGTGGTTCCAGCATACCTAAATTTACTCGCTGTGCGTAGTTAGCGGTATTTGTGAACATGACGACATCCATTTCTTCTCCTGAAGCGGCAGCTAAATCAATCTTTTTCAATGCTTCTTGACTATCCTGCTTTTCACTTAATTGAACAACGTCCACTTTGATAGTTGGATTCTTTTCTTCAAAAGCTTTGATTGTTCTATCCCATGCGTAACCATCTTCAGTACCATGTGTATAAAATTTAATTGTGACCGGTTCTTCCGTTTTATCACCCTTTTCGCCTGAACTTGATGTCTTATCAGGCTTGCTGCAGGCAGCGAGGACTCCTAGAACTAAACTAAGGCTTAAAAACAAGAATAGAATTTTTTTCACTTTCCCTACCCCCTACTAGTTATTATTTATTTTTTTGATGCTGTGAATCTGAAATTACCCCTTTACGCCGCCAAGTGCAATCCCCTCAATTACCTGCTTCTGGCCGATAATAAAGACAATAATGAGCGGAAGAATCGATGAAACCGCCGCCGCCATAATCAATGAGTAAAATTCGCCATTTAATGAGGTGAATTTTTGCATGGCTAACTGAATTGTATATAACCCATCAGTACGCAAGAAGATCAACGGATTCTGATAATCATTCCAAGTCCAAATGAACCGTAAGATTCCATAGGTGGCAATTGCCGGTCGGACGATTGGCAGGGCAATGGACCAGAATATTCTAAAATGGCCTGCACCGTCTATTTTTGCGGCATCGATATAATCTGAATGAATCCCCATAAAAAATTGTCGTAACATAAAGGTGCCTAAAACACTAAAGCTTCCCAATAGAATTAATCCAATATGGCTATCAAAAAGTCCCAAATAACGGTATAAAATAAACTGAGGCACTAAAATTGACTGTTGCGGCACCATGAAGGTGGCCAACACAATGATGAACAGGAATTTACCTGCCGGAAAATTCACTTTTGAGAATCCATATGCAGCCATCGCGGATACTGTTACGGAAATAAGTGTCGTAATCACCGTGATTTTAATCGAATTCCAATAATATAATGCAAAAGGATATTTACCTAACCAAACTTCTTTATAGTTTTCGATCCCGTTCCATCTTTTTGGAATCCACTCGATCGGAAATTTAAATACATCTGCCTCTATTTTAAAAGAGGTGGATAGCATCCAAATAAAGGGAAGTAAAAAGGCGATGCTTACAATAAAGGCAATAATCGTAATGATGGTCTTCCGAAGATTAATTTTTTTCTCCATGGATGTCCCTCCTTGTTCATTTCGTCAACCTAATAATTCACCCATTTTTTCTGTCCAACCCACTGCACTAAGGTTATGATCAGCACGAAGAAGAAGAGGACCACCGCAATCGCTGAGGCATAGCCAATTTTTAAATTAACAAACGCACTTTCATACAAATGCCAAACCAACATGGTGGTTGAATTAATTGGTCCGCCCTTGGTTAATACAGCAATTAAATCGAATACTTTAAATGTGCCAATGATTCCTGTGATTAATAGAAAGAAAGTTGTCGGCGATAAAACCGGGAGCATGATATGTTTAAATTTATCCCATGCCCGTGCCCCGTCCATATCTGCTGCTTCGTAAAGTTCTTTTGGAATCGACTGCAAACCGGCTAAATAGATAATCATACTAAATCCGATTGATGCCCAAATCTGAATAACCATAACTGAGATTAACGCAAAATCCGGATCTGCTATCCAGGTTGGCGGATTATCAATGCCAAGTGAAAATAACAATTGATTGATCGGCCCCTCAGTCGGATTAAATAGAACCTGCCAAACTACGGCAATGGCAACAATACTTGAAATATAGGGCATGAAAAAGGCTACTTTGAAATAACTTTTTGCATACACATGTTTATCAATGACGATGGCAATGATTAATGAGAATAACATGGATAATGGAACTGTTAGTAGAAAAAGTAAATTGTTCAACACCGATTTTAGAAACACTTCATTTTCAAATAGAGCTTTAAAATTATCCAATCCCACAAATTTGATTGAGTTAAATCCAACAATAAAATTCCAATCTGCAAAGCTTAATAGAAAAGTTGCCAGGATTGGTAAAAGCGTTAACACACTCACGCCGATCAACATCGGGGAAACAAACAAAATACCTGTCAAACTCTCTCGTTTTTGAATGGCACTTTTCTTTTTCTTTACTTTCACTTCGACGTCTACTTTTTCAAATACAGTTTTTGCTTCAATATTCATATCCCTCACCTCTCCTAATCTATTGTGTTAGTTATTGATGTCCATCGTGGTCTTTCCCTCTTTTGTAGTTTCTCTGCCCGGTCTCCTATTTTTTGAAATAAGCGGAAAGAGAAAAACGACACCATACATGCTAAACCACTTGAAAAAAAGAGATATCCCGCCATCGGAAGGAAGACAAATAAAAATAATAAGGATGCGATAGAAGTAAGCATCATAATAGTATGGAAGGGATACGTTATTCCGATTAGAAACGCCATTTTCAAGGCTGTAAACACCTTCCTGTTTATCTGTAGATAGACTGGGAAGATATAAATCAGCATCACCCCGTATAAACAAGTACTGCCAATGAGAATTCCCTTAGCCATCATTTCCACGGTTCCGGATAAATAGTTCGTAAATTGCCAATCTGTATACAAAATAATTGGTAGGATTAGGAGCACGAGACCCAGTCGGTTTGCCCTTCTAAATTCCTCTTTATATACCTTCTTAAACGCATTGAAAACCCTTACATTTTCACCTGCAAGATACCCTTTCATGACTGTAAACATAGCAACCGTTGCCGGAAATAGCCCAGCTATTATCAATCCTTCAAGAGTAAATAGGATCCATAGGAGATTAAGATAAAGTAATTTAATTACCCAATCACATGCAGCATTTACATTATTTATAAGTCTAGTAGATTCCATCGTTCCTCCCCCATTGGTTTGTATTTTTCATTTGTTCAATGACTATATTAATAATTGTAAGTAAATTTTCAAAATATTCATATAGATTTTTTTTACCCATTCGAAAATATTTTGACATTTTGTAAAATCCTGAAATATATTTTTTTGCTATCATGTTGTTATTTTTTAATAAAATTTAACAAAACTTTCACTTAGAGAGGCCAAAATCACCTATCTTATTTAATAAAATAGACTTGAAGAAAGGATGTGGCATATGGCTTATAAGCCTCGTATTAGATCTAAAGAATATTTAATTTTGAGAGTTTTAAAAATACGAATGACGATGCCGAAAAAGGATATGCAGCGTTATTTCAGACTAAAAAAGGGATATGAAGGAGAGGAAATGTTTGATACATTAACGGAGAAACTCCAATGTGAGTGCTATATTTTGAATGATTTGCTGTTAAAGGTAAACAACATTACATTTCAAGTTGATACATTAATTATTATTTCTTCCAAAGTTTGTTTTTATGAAGTTAAAAATAATGAAGATGATTATTTTTACGATTCCGAAAAAGATATATTATATAAGAAGCCGCAAAAAGAATATAGTAATCCACTAACCCAATTGAATCGCAGCGCATCCCTGCTCCGTCAATTACTCCAGAATATTGGGTATAACTCTCCTATCGAGGCACAGGTCGTTTTTATCAATCCTAAATTCACCTTATACCAAGCCCCCATGGACAAACCATTTATTTTTCCAACACAAGTAGAAAATTATTTGAAGAAATTAGATTCGACACCATCGCAATTAAACGGTAGACATAAAATGCTAGCAGATAAGTTGATTTCCCTTCATATAGAAAAAAATCCTTATACAACGCTACCCTCATATACATATGGGCAATTGCGAAAGGGGATGACTTGTGAAGTGTGCGACTCGTTTTCGATATCCGTTCAGGGGAAGAAATGTGTGTGCGGTGATTGTGGGCATGAAGAGTTGGTGGAAGCTGCAGTTTTGCGGAGTGTGAGGGAAATAAAACTGCTTTTTCCTGATTTGAAGATTACAACGAGTCTTGTTCATGAATGGTGCGGGGTGGTAGATTCTGAAAGGAGAATTAGAAGAATTCTTGGGGAAAACTTTAAAATTTTTGGCAACCGACGATGGGTCTTTTACGAGTGAAAGTGGTACTTTCCTATATCAGTATTTGAAAGGTGCTTCTATCGGACATTTCTTCCGGAATTCTTGAAGTTTTGTCCTTTAGAGGCATTCTATCGGACATTTCTCTCTGGATTCTCTGAGTTTTGTCCTTTAGAACCCATCTATCGGGCATTTCTCTCTGGATTCTCTGAGTTTTGTCCTTTAGAATCCATCTATCGGGCATTTCTTCCGGGATTCTTGAAGTTTTGCATTTTTTGTTTTCTTCAAATGAGAAAAAGCAGCTGCACATACAGCTGCTTTCCCCTATTACCTATTAAAACCAATCACCAAAACCTAATTCTCTTAAGTGCTTTGCAGAGATTTCAAGACACTCAAACGGATCACGGCCATAGGTATCATCTTGTTCAACTAAGAAATACTGTGCGCCGCTTTCAAGTCCAGCCTCTACAATTGCTTTGATATTTAGATTACCCTCTCCAAGCTCTGCAAATTCAATTGTATTCGTAAAGATATCAAAGAATTTAGCCATATCTTTAAAGTCAACGTTACTTAAATCCATCTGACCAATTCGATAATCTTTTAAGTGCAATAATGAAATTCGGCCTGCATATTGCTTAACAAACTCGACAGGATTTTCACCTGCTCGTTGAATCCAGTGAACATCCAGTTCAAAGCCAAGCTTAGATGTGTTATTTTTAATGAGATCCAAGAGGTAGACACCATCGTATTTTTGGAATTCGAGGTGATGGGTATGGTAGTATAATTCGATTCCGTGATCAGCTAATTTATGTGCCATTGCTTCTGCTTTTTCAATAAATTCCATAATTTTATCTTTATGCCCCATACATGTTAATGGAAGCATCCCGATCCGTAAAAAGTTACAATCCAGCGCTTTACAATCACTCACAATTTTATCAAAATCACTTGTTAAGGTCTCACCAGGAGCACCTGGAAGCATTGGTTCTAAAGCAGCTGACATGGCAGCAATTTTAATATCGAAGTCTACACTCGCTCTTCTTAATTCAGCAACATTTTCTGGAGTCATAGGAATTTGCGAAACTTCTACCGCATGATAGCCAAGCTCGCTAACTTTTTTCATGGTTTCATAGGCACCTAGTTCTTCCACTTTGCCCTTTAGCATCATCATTTGCACGCCAATTTTACCTTTTTCCATTGTTTATCCCTCCATTTTGACGGTTTGTTTTAATTCTGAAGACTTGCGAATAGCATCAATCATTTGAATCGCCACAAGTGCATCTTTGGCAAGAACATAGTTGTTAGTATCTTCTACAATACATTGATGGAATAAGTGAATTAATTTTGCATGGCTTGCCCCATAATAAAATTTAGTTCCAGGGAGCTTGGCATCCTCTACTAATTCTTCCTTTTTCCCATCTTCATTTACCCTAGTTAAAATACTATCTTTAATCGTAAATTTCCCTTTTTCAAAAATGACTTGAAGTTCTACACTGGAATTCACGGCATTTGCATTCGTAGCAAAAAATAAACCTGTGGCACCGTTCGCAAATTGAATACGTGCTGTTGCTGTATCCTCTACCTCAATTCCGTAATCTAGAAGCTGATCCACATTTCCGCGGATTGACTCCATTTTCCCTCCAAGTAATTGCATCAAATCCATCGTATGAAGCGCCTGATTGATCATTACGCCGCCGCCGGCATATTTCATTTGTCCGCGCCATGGCTTACGATCATAATAGGATTTAGGCCGATACCATGCAACAAGCCCCTTAATCCCCACGATCCTGCCATACTCGCCGCTCACAACGATCTCTTGAAGCATTTCAAACGACTCATTGTATCTGTTTTGAAAACAAACACAAATTTTTATATCCGGATGTTTTTGCTCAAGCTCTACTAGCTCAAGCGCTTCTTCCGTATTCAGGCCAAGCGGTTTTTCAAGAAATACGTGAACACCTTTTTCGACACATGCCTTTGTCACTGGATTGTGCAGATAATGTGGCAGGCAGATATGAACAACATCTAATGCTTCTGATTCCAACATTTCTTGATAATCGGTATAAAAGCGTGCTTCAGGGGCAATTTTTCTAGCACCTTCATCTATATCACAAACCGCGGTCAATTCAACATTCGGATTTGCTTTTATCGCCGGCAGATGTATGTTAGATATATCCCCTAGCCCAATTAACGCTACTTTTAGCATAAGCATTTCCCCTTTTTGAAACGAACTCAAAGCTTTAGCAGCAATGAGTTCGTTTCGTGTGGTGATTACTTTCTAACCGGATATTTACCTTCTTCAGCAATTCTTTTATTTAATTCTTCTAGGAACAAATCTTCATCAAATGGTACATCAATTTCTTTTCCTAACCAGCTTGACAGGTGCATGGCATTTGCAAGTCTAACACCATTAATACCGTCGCTGCCTGGAGCTAGTAATGGTGTACCATTTACAATCGCGGAAGCAAAGTCTTCTAATACAGCAATGTGCTGACCGCCCCAAACACTTTCAAATTCAATTACTTCCTCAGTGAAAATATCACCTTGACCGCCACCCATGAAAATACTCATAACATCTTGCATGCTCATGGTTGCGCTCATTTCATTTTCAGGCTTATTTAGGCGTTTGATCGTAATTTTCTTACTATCATCAACCACAATTTTTCCTTTATCGCCATGGATTTCTAAACGGTCTGTCCCTACTACATCGTGTGTCTTAGTTACAAATACACCAGTAGCACCATTTCCATAATCAAAAACGGCAGTTACATCGTCTTCAACCACAATATCTCTTTGATAGCCAAAGTTTAATTTTGCATAAACCTTTTTCGGCATACCGCAAATCCATTGAAGCAAGTCAATTTGGTGTGGTGCTTGGTTTACAAGGACACCGCCGCCTTCCCCGCCCCAAGTTGCTCTCCATTCACTTTGATTGTAGTACCCTTGAGGTCTCCACCAAGTAGTAATAATCCAGTTGGTGCTGCGAATGTTGCCAATTTCACCATTATCAATAAGTTCTTTTACTTTTTTATAAAGCGGATTTGTCCGTTGGTTAAAGAAGATGGCAAACTTAAGTTTAGGCTTTGTTGCTGCAAAATCGTTTAACTCTTTCACTTGTTTTGTATAAACACCAGCTGGTTTTTCCACTAACGCATGAAGGTTACGTTTTAATGCTTCAATTCCCATTTCTGGATGGAGGTAATGTGGAACAGTTGTAACGACCGCATCTACGTCACCACTTTCAAGCATATCGATATAATTATCGTAGAAAGGAACACCAGGATACTTTTCTTCTGCAACCTGTTTTTTAGCAGGATCATTATCACAGATTGCACCAATCACCATGTTTTGCACTTTACCTTCAGCGATAAAATTAGCGTACATACCACCTTCTGCACCTAATCCAATAATCCCTAATCTTACATCTGCCATAATTAATTTCCCTCGCTTTCCATTTTGTTGAGAATGTCTAATAAGGCTTCATATTGAAGCTTGTAACCGCCGGCACCGTCTAGCCCTTTGTTGTCCTTAATAATTTCGGATGCATCTTCTAGCTCTAAGTCCTTTAAAGAATCAAAGATGACAAGATGTGGCTCAAGCGTTAAAAATCCCTTATAGCCGCTCTTCATAAACTGGGCTAACAATTCTGGTATTTTTCCTTCGCCAGTTCCACAGACAACATTTTGGCTATCCGCTGTTACAGCATCCTTAATGTGTATATAAACAATCTCATCTCTTAAGAGATCGTAACACTCCTGTGTATCTTCTCCGCACTGTACGAAATTAGCAAAGTCAAAAATCCCTTTAAAATAAGGAGATCCTACTTCCGTTAAAATCTCATGACAGCGTCTCGCGATATCACCAAAAATATCTTTTTCATTTTCATGCAGCAATATCACATTGTACTTTGCTGCAATGGCAGCGTATTCCTTAAGCTTACCTACCACTTCACTACGATATTGATCTGCATCCTCACCTTTAGGAATATAGAAGCTGAAGATTCGTATATATTGGCAATCAAGCAAATTGCTAATTTGGCAAAGCGTGTCCAACATCAGCTTTTGCTTTGCAAATCCTTCTTCATCATTGATAAATACTTTCCCAATCGGTGAACCGATTGAAGAAACTTGAATACCATATTTTTGCAACCTTGGCTGTACATTTTCTTTTATTTCTTCAACTGTAAAGTCGCCGATGTTTTTCCCATCAATGCCCCGTAATGAGAGATAACGCATGCCAAGGTTTGAAACAACCTCAAGTTGTGTCTCAAAATCAGACGAGATTTCATCTGAAAAGCCGGAAATCCATAAATCCTGATTCATTTATAGCGAATCCTCCTTTGTTCCCGATGTATCGGCTATTCGTTTATTTTTGCGGTAACGAGAGGGCGTAACCCCTACCTTTTCCTTAAAATAACGGCTGAAATGGGCAAGACTTTCAAATCCAGCTGCACTTGAAACTTCAGCAAGAGTGAGGTCAGGCTCCATTTCTAATAAAAACTTGACCTGATTAAGCCTGCAGCCCATCACATATTCCATCACAGTAAAACCAGTAATCTCTTTAAAAACATGTGAAGTATAATATTTACTTAAATTTAGTTCAGTCGAAATCCGATCCAAATTCATTTTTTCAGCAAAATGGTCTTTTATCCATGAGGCAATGGCCTCGGCATGGACTTCTTTTTCTGTTTTTTTATTCGAAACATGTGCTAATTCTTCTTGACTCATTTTATATATTTTTACGAGTAGTTGAACTAATTCCAGCTTTACTTCGGCCTCTAACAGCCTATTATTTGTGCCTGTCTGGAGCATTTCTTCATTCATCCAGGCCAAAAGTCCTACGATTTTCTTTATCTGTTGGTCAATATATTGGCCAGATTCATTGTAGCCCGTTCGTAGTAGATAATTATTGAGCTTCTTAAATGGATCCAACAAATTAGGAATCCCTAGAACTGCTGCAATTTCTGCCATCCATGTGGGTGAAAAATGAAGCATACTTCTTGTATAGGTACTTTCTATTTTCGGATTCGGTTTATGCAGTGTCATGCCATCCAATAGAATGATATCACCAGGCTCCAGTTCATAAATCCGATTACTAATTAAATACTTACAATCACCACCACAAAAGAAATAAATTTCATATTCATGATGGGAATGATACTGAAAGGAATAGGAATGCACACCTTGAACTCTGTAAGCTGCAGTGATCCATTTATTCATCATACTTTGATTATTTATAGCTGCTTCCAAATCCATAGCACTCATACCTTTCTAAGTAAGCGGTATCAATTTACATTTTTATTTTAGACCTAAATGACTTAAAAATCATTCTCTCGAAATGCTTAATTTATTTCTTTATTTGACTGGTATTGCTTTTTGCGCTGAAACCTTAGTCAATAATAAAGAAAAAGAGACAAAACAAGCCTTTTATGCTTTGTTTTGTCTCTTTTATAGAAGATGTGGAAAAGCCTTACTTTTCCATCCAATTTGTATGGAATATTCCTTCTTTATCCACACGTTGATACGTATGGGCACCAAAGTAATCACGTTGTGCTTGCAATAGGTTTGCAGGAAGTGTTTCCGTACGATAACTGTCATAATATGCGATAGCACTTGCGAATGATGGCACTGGGATACCACGTTCAATAGCTACTGAAAGCACTTGACGAAGTGCCGGTTGATACCCTTCAACAATTTCTTTAAAGTATGGATCTAATAATAGATTTGCTAACTGAGAATCACGGTCGTACGCATCTTTAATTTTTTGTAAGAATTGAGCACGGATAATGCAGCCGCCGCGGAAAATCATCGCGATATTTCCGTATTGAAGATTCCAATCGTATTCTTCAGATGCCACACGCATTTGGGCAAAGCCTTGTGCATATGACACAATTTTACTCATATATAGTGCTTTACGAACTGCTTCAATTAATTCTTCTTTATTTCCTTCAAATGGTTTTACAGCTGGACCATTTAAAACTTGACTAGCCTTCACACGTTCTTCTTTCATTGCTGAGATAAAACGGGCAAAAACTGATTCTGTGATGATGGGAAGCGGGACACCTAAATCTAAAGCGTTTTGGCTTGTCCATTTACCAGTTCCTTTTTGACCAGCAGTATCTAGAATCACGTCAACTAAAGGTTTTCCTGTTTCTTCATCCACTTTTGTAAAAATATCTGCGGTAATTTCAATTAAGTAGCTGTCAAGCTCGCCTTTATTCCATTCTGCAAACACACCATGAAGCTCTTCAGTGCTTAAACCAAGGACATTCTTCAGAATAAAGTATGCTTCACAAATTAATTGCATATCACCATATTCAATTCCATTATGAACCATTTTCACATAATGACCTGCACCGTTTGGTCCAATATATGTACAGCATGGGTCCCCTTCAACCTTAGCTGAAATCGCCTCTAGGATTGGCTTTACTAAATCATAGGCTTCTTTATTACCGCCAGGCATAATGGAAGGACCTTTTAATGCCCCTTCTTCACCGCCGGAAACACCCGTTCCGATAAAATGGAACCCTGCATTTGCAAGTTCTTTATTACGTCTAATTGTATCTTGGAAAAAGGTATTACCACCATCAATGAGGATATCGCCTTCTTCAAGGAATGGTTTTAATGAATCAATCGTTCCATCTGTTGCATTACCAGCTTTAACCATCAATAAGATTTTACGTGGTTTTTCTAACGAATGAACAAATTCCTCAACGGTACGAGCACCGACAAAGTTTTTACCCTCCGCTTCATTTTTCAGAAACGCTTCAGTTTTATCATATGAACGGTTAAAAACGGCAACCGAATAGCCGCGGCTTTCAATATTCAAAGCGAGGTTTTTCCCCATTACCGCTAGGCCAACTACACCAATTTGTTGTTTTGACATATTTAATCCCTTTCCTTTCTAAAATCAATATTATCCTATTCTAACCTATTTTTTATTTTAACTCATCTAATTAAACACTTATTTTACAAATGTAATCAAGGAAGAACCCTCGACGTGGCTCTCCCTGTCTTTCTGAAGCCATTATCTTTCTAAAAAGAATTTTTCAGCATTATGATAGCATATATTCCGTACCATTTGTTCCATATGCTTCATATTATTCGGTGCCAAGCCTTGCTCTACCCATCCACCAAGAATGTTACAAAGTATGCGACGGAAATAGTCATGACGTGCATAAGAAAGGAAGCTGCGTGAGTCTGTCAGCATACCAATAAAGTGGCTGAGTAAGCCAACATTAGCAAAGTCCTTCATTTGTCTTTCCATGCCATCAATATGGTCAAGGAACCACCAGCCAGAGCCTAATTGGACTTTTCCTGGAATTCCTTCTTCATAGAAGTTCCCCATCATCCCTGCTAAAACGACATTATCTTTTTGATTTAAGTTAAATAATACTGTTCTTGGTAAGGCATTTTCCTGATCAAGTGCATCTAGGAAGCGGGACAGACCTTCAGCCATATTCGCTTCGCCAACAGAATCAAATCCTGTGTCAGGTCCAATTAGCTCTTTCATTCTCGAGTTATTGCTTCTCATTGCACCCATATGAAGCTGCATAACCCATTGTTTTTCAGCGTACATTTTTCCTAGCTCTTTCAAAACGAAAATACGATACGCTACTACTTCATCATTTGTAAGTGGTTCCCCGTTTAAACGTTTATTGAAAATAGCTTCAACCTGATCCTTCGTTGTTTCCACATAGTCCATTTTTTGAATGTCATGATCGGAAGCACGGCCACCGTTTTCATGAAAAAATTCAACCCGCTGTCTCAGTGCGCCTATAAATCCATCAAATGTATCTACATTTATACCTGAAACCTGAGCTAACTTTCCAATCCAGCTAGTGAAGGTAGGACGATCAATGAAAAGTGCACCATCCGGACGGAATGTTGGAGCAATCATTGTTTTAAATGAATCATCATTTTTTAATAATTGATGGTATTCAAGGGTTGAAATTGGATCATCTGTCGTACCAATAAACTTCACATTAGATTTCTCAATGAATGCTCTCGCACTAAATTCAGGCATTTGTAATTTGTCGTTACACTCTTCCCATACCTCACGGGCTGTTTCCGGACTTAGTAGTGTATCAATACCGAAATACATTTTCAATTCTAATTGTGCCCAATGATAAACAGGATTTCCGATTAAATGAGGCATCGTTTCTGCCCAAACTTCGAATTTCTCCCAATCCGTAGCATCACCGGTAATGTATTTTTCCGCTACACCATGCATCCGCATAGTCCGCCATTTATAATGATCTCCCCCAAGCCAGATTTGAGTTATATTTTCATATGACTTGTTTTCCCATACTTCTTGTGGGTTCAAATGGCAATGAAAATCAAAAATGGGTGCCTCGGCTGCAGCATTTTTATATAGTTTGATTGCGGTGTCTGTGTTTAGCAAAAAGTGTTTGTCTAAAAAGGACTTCATCAAAATTCCTCCCGATTTACTGAAATAAATACTACTATCATGCTCTTTTGTAAACCCTTCCAAGGTATAAAAAAATAAAAATCGCGTCTTCCTCTTTAATTTGTTTATTAAACAAATTAACTATATTTCTACATTATCATGTTTAGTTTGTTTCGTCAATTGACAATTTATGATTTAAAATAAATATGCTAAACTATGCATGTCATTACCTGTTATAATGGTTGTAGATTGTAAGAATGAAAATGGAGGATAAGTATGGTTACCGGTGATGCGGCTTATATCAAAAAAATTAATCGCTCCTTAATCATCAGAGAAATTGTAAAAGAAGGAATGATTTCAAGGGCGGATTTATCAAAAGTCACTGCTCTAACACGAGCAACGATTTCAGCACAAGTAGCAGACTTACTAGATGAAGGATTAATTGTCGAAACACAACTAGAGCATAATCATGTCGGCCGGAAGCCAATCATGCTGTCTTTAAATGGACAAGCTGGCTATGCACTTGGAATTGACCTCGATTATGGTCAACTATCATTTACCCTTTCCAATCTTTTAGGTCAGCCTATTTCTTCTACTACTATTGGAATAGATACTACAGATTACTATAAGATTCTGCATCTCTTACTTGAGCAGATTCAAAAATACAGATCTGAGTGTATTGACAGTCGTTATGGGATTGTTGGAATTGTCATTGCTATTCACGGCCTTGTCTCGACAGACGAACTTGTGCATTATGTACCCAAGTTTAACTGGCATGATGTACACTTGAAAAATGATTTAGAAAATGTACTGGGTATCAATATATATCTTGAAAACAATGCAAATCTATCTGCGTTCGCAGAGAGAGTGTTTGTGCACCATGAAACGAATAATCTTTTATGTGCTACCCTCTACTCTGGAATCGGTCTCGGGATGATGATGAACAGCGAATTTTTTCGCGGTCATGACGGGTACGCGGGTGAAGCAGGTCACATGATTATCATGCCAGGTGGAAAACCTTGCAACTGTGGAAACAAAGGATGCTGGGAAAAGTATGCCTCAGAATCGAGTATTTTTGATTATCTTTCTGAAAAAAGAGGGATTAAAAATCTAACCTATGAACAAATTCAACAATGGCTGGATGAAGGTGACGAAGAGGTACACGAGTTGCTGGAGCAATTCATTTATTACCTTTCAATTGGATTAAATAATATGATTAACATGTACAATCCAGACGTACTTGTATTGGATAGTGAATTGCTGCAGATGGTTCCGAACTCTTTGGAGAAAATCCGTAATAACCTACATTCTTCCATCAGCCACTATCGTGAATTATTGATTTCTACGATTGGAAAAAAATCCTGTGGACTTGGAGCATGCGCACTTGCTATTAAACAATTCCTTGAGGTGCCAATGCTGAATTTTACTTACAATGACCAAAGGGAGAAAAATGAAAGCGGAAACAAATAATGCACACTACTTTAAATGGAAGAACCTCTGTTGAAGCAGAAGGTTCTTTTTTTCTGGACTTCTTAAACGGTTTTAAATATCACTTTTCATACAAAAAAACCGATTACCATTCATATGGGTAACCGGGGATGACTTTACAAATACTGTGATTTAGTTTCGTACCTTTCTTCTTTCAGCTAAATCAGCTGTAAGCTGAATAGTACGTTTTTTATTTAATGGATAAAAGAATACCAAGATTAAGAATACAACTAGAAGAAGTAAGGCAGGTACTAAAGTTGCCAGTGAATGAATACCATGCAGTGCTTCTTGTGTTTGTGTCTGACTTGCTGAATTATATCCAACTGCTGCAATCGCATAACCACCGAGACCACCAGCAACAGCTTGACCTACTTTACGAGCAAATGAATAGATAGAGTATACAGTTCCATCTTCTCGCAATCCAGTTACGTATTCATGATAATCAATGACATCTGTTACGAATGCCCAAATCACTAGATTAAAGAAGGAGAATCCAAACATTCCAACAGCTAAAACACCGGTAAATTGACCTACAGTTAAGTTAGGCAAGAAATATAATAGCGCGTATACAACAATAGAGAGAAGTAGTCCTGCAGATGCTAATTCCTTTTTACCAAACTTAGCTACTAACGGTTTAACCATCGGCATAGCAATAATTAACGCAACTGTCTGGATAAGACCTACCATACTTAATGCCTTGGCGTTGCTGAAATAATCTTTAAATAAGTAAACATTTACTGTACCCACGAGCATGAAACATACCAAGAAAAGTAATGAAGCAACTAAAATCCAAATTAATGGTTTGTTTTTTCCAAGGCCTTTTACTGTTTGGGCAAAGTTTCCTTTTGGTGTTTCAGAATTAGGAGCAACAATTCGTTCAACTGTTAATGTATAACAAGCCATATAACATGCTAGAGAAAGAACACCGAAAATGACGGCACCGAGAATAAAACGATTTGCATCAGCCTTATTATCTACAAATAAGATTAATGGACCAACAACGTTTATAATTAATCCCGCTAACGCTCCACCAAGTGAACGGAAGGTTGATAAGGTTGTTCGTTCAACTGGATCTGCGGTCATCACAGACGCCATAGAACCGTATGGAATATTCACAGTGCTATATAAAGTTCCCCATAAAAGATAGGTTACAAATGCATAGGCTTCATAAAATCCAGTAGACATCCCTGGGATATGAACGAACATTATTACACCCACTATTACAAGGGGAAAAGACATTCTGAAAATCCATGGTCTGAATTTGCCGTTTTTCCCGGCTTTTCTTGAGTCAATGAAACGCCCAACCGTTACATCTGCAATAGCATCCCACAAACGGGCAACTAAAAAGAGAGTTCCTACAAGTGCTGGACTTATATGATATACATCTGTATAGAAAACCATGAGGAACGATGCTGCTAAGATAAAGAAAAAGTCATTGCCCCAGTCACCAAACATATAACCAATTTTATCCCTCATCCCAAAAGGACGGACAGCATTTCCAATGATATTTGTTGCTGGCGTATCTAATTTTTTAGCAGGTTGACCCATTTCTAACCCCTCCATTTGATTAGCTGTATTTGGGAGATATCTCTTACAAATATGCCTTTTTTTATCTGGATTTTCTTTTCCCTAAACATGAAACCCTTTTCATTTACGTTTAAAAAATTTCCATTCCAACTCGAGATTGGTTTTAAATTCCATTAATTTGTTTATTAAACTTACAAATTAATTTGTACATTTAGAATATCACCCATCCTTTTATACGTCAACAACTTTTTGTAAGCGCTGATAAAATGTTTTTTGAATTTTTAAACTCAGTATTGTTTGAAGCCGTGTGTAAAAAAGGGATGTAAGTCGTGGAAATTACCACAACTTACATCCTCTATACTTACTAGACAAAAAGATACCTCATTACTCTCAATTGTTATCCCTTTCTTTTTGAGCCGAGTCGGCAGTTTTTCCTTCTAGAATGACACGATCAATATCAAGATAGGGCTTGCCCCTTATTGCCTCATTTGTAACAATCATGACTTTTTCATTCTTCTTCTCCTTCATCATCTATACCTCCAAAAAATCAATTAAACATAGTTTGTTCATTTTGTTTATGGTTAACTCACATCATGATTAAAAGTCATTTAATGTTCAAGAATTTCACGCTTTGTTCAATATTGGGCATAGGTTTCTTTTCTATAATAAATATATAAATGAAATTAAATAGATGGGTTGTGTAGGAATGGAAAAGCTACTGTATGTGACAGCAAATCCAAAAGGGTTAGAAAAATCAAAGGGGCTGCAAATTGGGGAAGCCTTTCTTGAGACTTTTAAGCAGGAACTTCCTGACGTACAAATAAAGAAAATGGATTTGTTCACTTTAGATTTTGCCCAAATGGATGCGGATCTCGTTTCTGCTAGAGGCAAATTAGCTGGTTATGGCTATACTCTTGATCAGCTGACAGATCCGGAACGAGAAAAAATCCTCAAAATGCATGCCCTTGCCGATGAATTTATTAGTTATGACTATTATGTTTTTGTTTCCCCAATGTGGAATTTGAGTTCCCCTGCGGTTTTAAAGGCCTTCCTTGATAATTTGTTTGTAGCTGGAAAGACATTTGTTCATACTCCCAACGGGCCAAAAGGTCTTTTAACGAATAAGAAAGCTATTCACATCCAAACAAGAGGCGGTCAATATACAGGGACACCGATGCAGGAAATGGAATCAGGTGATCGCTATTTAAAAATAGCACTCCGCTTCTTGGGGATTGAGGTGATGGAAACTATACTCGCGGAAGGATTCGATTTATTTCCACAAAAGGTAACAGAAATTATTGGAAAGGCAAAGGAAAATGCCAGACTTGCTGCTAAAGAATTAGCAATAGGCAATTAAATACCATCTATACTATTCAAGAAGGCGGAAGGAAATCAAAAATGGTATCCTTTCCTTTTTTTAGTTTGTTTTTTCGTCAAAAGCTCCCCCTTTTCCAAATATTTTGCAAATTTTGTTGTAACTTGCGGAAAATACATGTAAAATTTTCCTATAAGCCCTGTAGCGGAAAAGGGGCGGAGCACAAGTTTTGGATGGTGAAGGAAATGGAAATTACGAAACACCTTTTCTTAAATCTCTCCCTTTTTATCGTTATTCTCTTTTTTTGTTTGATATTTCTCGAAAAGGGTAAAAAATTTGCCCCTACTAAATCTTCATTAATTATTATTTTTATTGCGACATTATGGTTTTGTATTCAGTTTTCCTATACCCCCGATCCTTTTACTAGGTACGATTTAAGGATTATTCCCCTCGTCCTTGGTGGACTTTATGTTGGAATCGGGCCAATACTTATTTTAGCTCTAGTTTTTTTAAGAATCCTCTACGGATTGGATATAGGTTTTATAGAAACAACTATCCTTTATATACCATTTGCCATATTTTTTTGGAAGGTACATCCATGGTTTTTGAAACAATCCCCTGAAAGAAGAATTTTTATAACGATTTGTATGGGGATGGTCCTTGCTATTCTGACCGTGTTCGGGATGAGCCTCACGCAAAAACACTCAGACTTGTTTGATGCTTGGTTTGCCTACCTTGTTGTTCCTTCGCTCGGGATTGGCATCATTTCGTATGGGATTGAATTTGTTAGAAAAAATAATGAAATGCAGCAGCAACTTATTAAAGCAGAGAAACTAAAGGCAGTCGAGCAAATGGGGGCAGCTATTTCCATGAAATTCGAAATCCTTTAACTGCTGCCAGTGGATTTGTTCAACTTCTCCAAGATGATTACCTTTCAAGACAAAAAAGAAAAGAATACTTATCCATTGTGAAAGAGGAATTAAATTCTGCTGAAAGGGTCATTCAGGATTACTTAACCTTCGCCAAGCCATCTTTGGAGACGATTGAGGAATTGAATGTAAAAAGTGAACTCCGGCAAATTATCAATATTCTTCAACCCTTAGCAAAACAAAATTCAGTTGAAATTATTACTAACTTTTCCGTCATAGGTTTTATAAAGGGGGATGGACAGAAGTTTCGACAGTGCTTTGTCAATGTACTCAAAAATGCAATTGAATCAATGCCGTCAGGTGGGTATTTAACCATTTCAACCGAATTTAGCCAAAGCTCTGTAACCATTAAAGTCGAAGATACAGGTGTGGGAATGACAAATGGGCAGTTGGAACGATTAGGAGAACCTTTCTATTCCACAAAAGGGAAAAAGGGAACTGGGCTCGGAATGATGGTCGTTTATAGTATTGTCCGTGCAATGGATGGGTCGATTTGGGTAGAAAGTGAAGTAGGCAAAGGGACAATCTTTCTTTTTGAATTTCCAACGATTACGGCCATCAAGAAAAAGGAACAAACCTTCAGAGAATAGAATCTGCTGGTTTGTTCCTTTTTGAATATTATTTACCTATAAACATTTGTGACCAATTCTTTCCTGCTCCCTCAAATCCAACCCCAATATTTGTATATTTTGAACTAAGAATATTCGCTCGATGTCCCTCGCTGTTCATCCAGGCATTTACAACTTCTTGCGGTGTTCTTTGACCCTGAGCAATATTTTCTCCTGCAGCCTTATAGGTTACCCCAAAATCTCTCATCATATCGAACGGGGATCCGTAAGTAGGACTTGTATGTGAAAAGTAGTGATTTTGCTGCATATCCTGAGCTTTCTTTTGTGCAACACCACTTAACTGTGTATCGGCTTTTAATGCCGGAAGTCCCTTCTTACTTCGCTCAGCATTGGTTAAATTGATTACTTGCTGAACATATTGACTTACTGTTCCAGTAGTTGATGTAGTATTTTGAGACGGAGCAGCCGGTTTTGGTGCAGGTGCTGGTTGTGTTTGCTTTGGTGCTGGTGCCGGCTGTGCTTGCTTTGGAACCGGTGCCGGCTGTGCTTGCTTTGGAGCCGGTACATTTGGAACAGGGTTTTGCTGCTGCCCAATATTTGGCTGTACCTGTTGGATTACTCCAGACTGAAACAAATTCCCTTGTCTAGGGTCAATACGAATAAACTGATATTTTGCATCTCGGATTAAAACCGCCCGAGTATGGGGATATTGATCACTATTCAATGTTGTCTGGTATGCAGAAATCATGTCCTCATTATTTTTTCTATTCTTTTTCCGATCCTTAAACAAATTTAAATCACTTTCACTGTTGTTACGATTTGAATAATCCTCGGTAAGCAGACCATTATGGTCGATACCATCATCTCTGCCATTTCCTACATCCATAAAGTGGTTATTCCTGTTGGCTGTATTCATGCCTACCCGATTACCGGTTTTATCATTTATTTGATCATTGTCATTGTTATTACAAGCAGCAAGTCCCATTGTTAGAACCGCTGTTAATAGTAACCCTGCCGGTTTTTTTATCAATTGTACTACCCCCTTTTGAAAAATCCTCTTGCCTTCTTATTTTTGATTTTTCGGGGGAAGTTATTAGTGGTAATATCCGACTTAATTAGTTATCGTTTCATTTGAATCATGAATTTATATCGATCTGCACGGTAAACTGATTTCACAAATTCTACTGGGGTGCCATTATTCAAAAAGGTATTTTGTTGGATGTGCATTACTGGTGCCCCTTTTGTAATATTTAAATGGTCTGCCTCATCTTGACTCGCAATGGATGACTCAATAATCTGTGAAGCACTTTCGATTCGCAGGTTTAATTCACCTTCAATATATCCATAAAGGGATTTATTAACAATTTCTTCTGTTAATCCCTTAATAAGATCCGATGAGAGATAATTTGTTTCCAATGCCATTGGGACGCCATCCGCTAAACGGATACGTTTTATTTCATAAACAGGTTTATTTTCAGGAATTTTTAATTGACCTGCAATCTGATTTGAAGCTGGAATAATTTCAAACCTTACAAGGATGCTCTCAGGGGTAAGTCCTCTTGCTTTCATGTCTTCTGTGAAGCTTGTAAGTCCCTGCAAGGGCTGTTCAATTTTCCGTTCCGCTATAAAAGTTCCCTTTCCTTGCAACCGATATAAATACCCTTCATTCACTAGCTGGGTAAAGGCCTGTCTGACTGTCATCCGGCTAATCTGATATTTTTCAGCATATTCTCTCTCCGGCGGAAGAGCATCACCTGGAGACAATTCACCATTTTCAATTAATCCTTTAATGTGTTCCTCAAGCTGATAATAAAGTGGAATGGGGGAATTTTTGTTTATCATTCTCCTTACATACACCCTTCTAATTTAACTAACAATAACAGGTTTTGATTATCCCTTTATTCTTTTTTGATCTCTTGTTTACATTTATAAACTGGGAATTTTCAAACCTGAAACTGCTGCTTTATCAGCAATAATTGTAACATATGGATGATTCTTCAACACAGAAGCAGGAAAATTTTCTGTTATTGTTCCATTTAAAAGCCTGCCCATCGCTTCCTTTTTAGCTTCACCAGAAACTAAAAGGAGAATTTCCCTGCTTTTCATTATCGTTGAAATCCCCATTGTTATTGCCTTTGTTGGTACTTCTTCAATTCGATTAAAGTACCTTGCATTGGCATTAATTGTCGAAGGAGCCAATTCAATGACATGTGTTTGAGAGCTAAAGGCGGTCCCAGGCTCGTTAAAACCAATATGACCATTGCTGCCAATTCCAAGAACTTGCAAATCAACCCCACCATTTTTGACAAGTAATGATTCATACCGAAGACATTCTTCTTCAGCATCGTTACTATTTCCCTGCGGAACATAGGTGTTATTTTTATTGATATCAATGTGATTAAACAACTGCTCATCCATAAAATAACGATAGCTATTTTTATCTTCACCTGAAAGTCCAATATATTCATCTAAATTGAATGTGGTGACGTTTCGATAAGAAGTACCATTTTTCCGATAGTCTTCAATTATTTTCTTGTAGGTTCCAACAGGCGTTCCACCTGTGGCAAGCCCTAGGTTGATCTTGGGATTTTGACAAACCTTTTCAATAATATATTCAGCTGCTTTCTGACTCATTTCTGTGTAATCATTCACTTCGATAATTTTCATTGCTCGTTTTCCTCCCTTTTATATGAAAGTTTCCCACGACAAAATGTCATAAAAACATCCAAGTTCTCATCAAGGATGACAAGATCTGCATCCTTCCCGACTGCAATGCTTCCCTTCCTGTCAAATACATTCAATTGCTTTGCCGGATTAACAGAAGCCATTTCAATCGCTTCCTCTATGGAACAACCTGTATAGGATAAAATATTCTTTACGGCATGCCCTAATTTTAAAATACTTCCCGCAAGTGTCCCGTCAGCAAGAACTGCTTTTCCATCCTTTACTGTCACTTCTTGGCCACCCAAGTCATACATTCCATTCTTTAAGCATTTTGCCCGCATCGAATCGGTGATTAATATTAAACCGTCGCTTTGTTTATTTTTAAAAGCAAGATTCACCATCTCAGGATGAACATGGACCCCATCAACAATGATTTCCGCTTTTAATTCTTTACGTAAAAATGCTGCCCCAACAACACCTGGTTCACGGTGATGAAGTCCTCTCATTTGATTAAACAGGTGTGTCACGTGGTTTGCCCCTGCTTCGATGGCCTCGTTTACCTGTTCAAAGGTTGCATCTGTATGGCCAATCGATGCAATGATACCTTGATCCTTTAAGTAACGAATCATTTCTAATCCACCTGGCTGCTCTGGTGCCAGTGTGACCAACCTTATTGTTCCACGGGATAACTGCTGCCACTCTTTAAATAATGGTAGATTTGGGTCGACAATATGCTGAATTGGCTGGGCCCCTGCTTTATTGGCATTTACAAACGGTCCCTCAAGATGGAGTCCCAGTATTTCTGCCTTACCATGTGCTGGCTGGGTTTCCATATATTCACCGGCATTTTCTAACGCCTTTTCAATTTGTTTGCCTTCTTGAGTCATAGTAGTAGCCAAAAAGCTTGTGGTTCCTTCTTTGGGCAATGCCGCAACCATCGTATCCAATGCTTCCTTTGTTCCGTCCATTGTGTCCGCACCATTTACACCGTGTATATGCACATCAATAAAACCAGGTACCGCCCTAAAATGTGCCGGAACCTCTATTACATCATGGTCCTCGTCCTGAACAAGTTCTTCCAAGGTACCAAGTTCTGCTATTTTATCGTCTATTATTTTTATATACCCTTTTTCGATAACATGATTCTCTGTATAAATTTGAATACCCTTGAGTAAAATATGATTATCTTTTTGATTCATCTTCCATTACTTCCTTTCAGGTTATATCTTTATCTTATACCCAAAAAGTATAGTTGTCTATACCAATTTATAGAATATAAAAAAATCGACAGGTACCTAGACCTGTCGGTTTTTTTAGGCAAATAACTTTGACTCTTCTTGTTGAAAGAAGCTCTTCATTGCATGGAAGACATCTGCTTTTTGCTTAAGAATATAATAGCGGAAATGTTCATCCTTGATATTCTTGTACGCTGACATTAAGGTTGAGTGTCTGTTGTACTGATTGACCTCGCCATAACCAAACATGTTAGATACCTTCATTAATTCTTCAACTAGCTTCACACAACGGGCGTTATCCGATGTGAGATTATCACCGTCTGAAAAGTGGAATGGGTAGATGTTGAACTTTCGCGGATTATATTTAGTGTCAATGATCTCCAGGGCTTTGCGGTATGCGGATGAACAAATAGTTCCACCGCTCTCTCCTTTTGAGAAGAAATCCTCCTCAGATACTGTTTTCGCCTCGGTGTGGTGAGCGATAAACTCAATTTCAACTGTTTCGTATTTTGTTCGTAAAAACCGGGTCATCCAAAAGAAAAAGCTGCGTGCCATATACTTTTCCCATATTCCCATTGAACCACTCGTATCCATCATCGCAATTACAACAGCTTTCGAATCTGGTTTCACCACTTCATTCCATGTCTTAAACTTCAAATCCTCTTTGTAAATGGGATGGAATGCCGGCTTTCCTGTCATGGCATTTCGTTTAAAGGCGGACATCATCGTCCGTTTTTTATCAATGTTCCCCATTAATCCTGTTTTTCTAATATCATTAAATTCAATATTTTCAACGAGATGCTCTTGTTCTTCTTTTTTCTTTAAATTAGGAAGCTCTAATTGCTTAAATAATGCTTCCTCAAGCTCCATTAATGAAACTTCTGCTTCAAAGTAATCTTCACCGGCTTGGTCCCCAGCCCCTTGGCCTTTACCGGGAGCTTTTTGACCGCTTGATCCGTCACGTGCTACTACATCACCGACTTGACTGTCACCCTCACCTTGGCCCACGTGTTTGTTTTTGTCATAATTATAACGGATTTTATATTCGTCTAATGAACGGATCGGGATTTTTACCACATCTCGACCATTTGACATGATGATACTCTCTTCTGTAATTAAGTCTGGAAGATTGTTGCGAATTGCCTCCTGGACTTTTTCCTGATGCCGTACTTGGTCATCGTGGCCTTTACGGTGGAGGGACCAATCTTCTCTTGAAATCACAAATTGATGGTTATCAGTTGACATTATATACCCTCCTTATTAAATTATTTCATTTAATCCTGCACACTTTTTTAACGGAATTCATAAGATAACGCGAGCGAAAAAATTTAGGTAAAGTATAGATTACTTTATCCTATGCAAAGATAGAGAATAATTTACAAATAATTTCGACAATTGGGTAATCGCCTACGAAAATGGACTAGTTCTATCCTATCTTCAAAAATTGAATTGGAAAAAAAGGGACTGACAGATACGTTCTGTCAGTCCTTGATATTTTAATCCACATTATCTGTTTAATAAACTTCCAACATAACGCAATAATTCATTTGCCGATGTTGAGTTATAGCCATGTTCATCCACTAACCGAGCAACAACATCATTAATCTTCTTCAACTGCTGCTCATCTGGAGTTTTCGAAGAAGTGGTAATCTTGACAACATCCTTAAGATCCGCAAACAGCTTCTTTTGAATGGCTTCCCTTAAGCGATCATGAGAATTGTAATCAAAACGTTTGCCTTTCCTAGCAAAAGCTGAAATTCGAATTAATACCTCTTCCCGGAAGGCCTTTTTGGCATTTTCAGAAATACCAATCTGCTCTTCAATGGAACGCATCAGCTTTTCATCAGGATTGATTTCTTCTCCGGTTAATTGGTCACGGAGCTTGTTCTTATTACAGTAAGCCTCCACGTTATCAAGATAATTATCCATTAACGTTTTAGCCGATTCTTCATACGAGTATACAAATGCCTTTTGGACTTCCTTCTTGGCAATATTATCATATTCTTTTCGTGCTAAAGAGATATAATTCATATAGCGGTCACGTAGCTCCGCAGTAATTGATGGGTGTTGATCAAGCCCATCTTTTAATGACCGTAATACATCCAGTGCATTAATGGATGGTACTTCCTTTCGGATAATGGTGGACGAAATCCGGTTTATTACATAACGAGGGTCAATTCCGCTCATTCCTTCATCAGGATATTCGCGCTTCAGTTCCTCAACATCGGCCGTATTAAAGCCCTCCACACTCTCACCATCATAAAGGCGCATTTTCTTTAGTAAGTCGATATCACCTTTTTTCGGTTCCTTTAAACGCGTTAATATGGTAAACATCGCTGCTACCTTTAGCGTATGCGGTGCAATATGAACATCGGACACATCACTTTCGTTAATCATCTTTTCATAAATTCTTTCTTCCTGCGAAGCCTTCAAGTTATAAGGAATCGGCATAACGATAATTCTCGAATGGAGTGCTTCATTTTTCTTATTTGAAATAAAGGATCGATATTCCGTTTCGTTTGTATGTGCCACAATCAGTTCATCAGCAGAAATAAGCGCGAACCTGCCTGCTTTAAAGTTTCCTTCTTGCGTTAAAGATAATAAATGCCAGAGGAATTTCTCATCACATTTTAGCATTTCCTGGAACTCCATCATCCCGCGGTTTGCCTTATTGAGTTCCCCATCAAAGCGGTAGGCACGTGGATCTGATTCGGAACCAAATTCGGCAATTGTTGAAAAATCAATGCTTCCCGTTAAATCGGCAATGTCCTGTGATTTAGGATCGGATGGACTAAAAGTTCCAATCCCTGTTCGTTTATCTTCTGAGAAAAAGATTCTTTCTACTAAAACATCTTCAATTCTGCCGCCATACTCCTGCTCAAGACGCATCATATTCAATGGTGAGAGATTACCTTCAATCCGAATCCCATACTCGTCATGGAAATCCTTTCGTAAATGATGAGGAATTAAGTGAAGTGGATCCTCATGCATTGGACAGCCTTTAATCGCAAAAACAGAACCGCGATCCGTTAGTGAGTAGGCCTCTAGCCCTCTTTTTAGCATCGTAACAAGGGTGGATTTCCCACCACTTACAGGGCCCATTAACAGTAATATCCGTTTTCTAACATCCAATCGTTTTGCTGCCGGATGGAAGTATTCCTCAACCAACCGCTCTAGTGACTCCTCTAACCCAAATAATTGATTACTGAAGAATTCGTACTTCCTCGTCCCTTTTTCTTCGGTTATTCCAGCATCCTTAAGCATATTATAAACTCGTGAATGTGC
The DNA here is from genome assembly GCF_030915505.1 of Neobacillus sp. OS1-2. Classification (GTDB taxonomy): domain Bacteria; phylum Bacillota; class Bacilli; order Bacillales; family Cytobacillaceae; genus Neobacillus. The sequence continues at coordinate 3,084,637 of NZ_CP133265.1, read as the reverse complement.
AGATTGTGCTACCCATGGCTTCTCTTTTAACAACTGTAAATAATCAGCGAATGTCCCTTCCCAACGGAGCTTTTCTTCTTCTTCGCGAAACATCTCGATTTTTTTTAAAATATCCATAAGGCCCTCCCCCTGTAGTAGCTTAATCAGAGACGATTAATATACTCTATGCACCAAGGAACTTGAACATGCGTAACCATCGTGAGTTACTCCCTATTTTTATTTCAATAAAAGGAAACTTGCCCTTTTCATTTTTTAAAGTTAGGCTATAATAAAATTATATGGTAAAAAAAATGAAAAGTTGTATGACGAAGGGGGCAATACATAACATGAACACTTTCATCGTTATTTTAGTAATGATTGCATTCTTATCAGCAATTCTTACTTCAGGTTATAATGATAAACCAGGCGAAAATAAATAAGAAAAGCGAAATATAAAAAAGGCTGCCGGTTGGCTGCCTTTTTTATTGTTTAGGTTAAGTGTGCAAAATTTTGCTGACGCAATGCTTCATAAATGAGAATGGCAGCCGTATTAGATAAATTTAAGGAACGAATATGCTCTGTCATGGGAATTCTAAGGGCAGTTGCTTTATTTTTTTCAATAACCTCTTTTGGAAGACCCGTTGTTTCTCTCCCAAAAATAAAATAATAATCCTTACCCAAATTACTATAATCAAAACTGCTATATTGTTTCTCCCCAAATTTGGTAATATAGAAAAATTCACCACCGGCATTCTTTTCATAAAATTCTTCTAAAGAATCGTAGTATGTTATATTTACATATTCCCAATAATCCAAACCTGCTCTCTTTAACATCTTATCGTCAGTTGAAAAACCCAGCGGACGAATTAAATGCAAAGCAGTATCGGTTCCTGCACAAGTTCGGGCAATGTTCCCTGTATTAGATGGTATTTGTGGCTGGTATAAGACTACATGGTTTGACACGGATTTCACCTCAGATAAAAACTCTACTGGCAATTATACCACTTTCATCGATCTGTTCAAGGAGGGAGATCGTTATTCATCGATAATGGCATAAAACTTATATTTAATGTTCGGAGTATAGGCAGTAGAATCCTCATATGCCCAGTACCGCATCCGACTATTATAAGTATTGGCATTTACTAAAGGCATCCCATTAGCATCTTTTCCGGTCACAATCGTATTATGGTTAAACCTGCCGTCTCCTTCAAAGTCATAGCAAATAATGTCCCCTAAAATCAACTGATCAGGGCTGCTGACTTCCCTCGCTCTGAGGCCGTTCTTCGAATTTCCCAGATAGTTTTTTAGGGAATGCGCCACTGCCCAACTGTAGCTCCAATTCGTATACTGATACCACCAGCCATTACCGCGGTTCGGATGCCCCCTCATAGGCGCCTCTCCAGCTCTAAGACATTGAGAAATATAATTCGTACAATTATTTTCAAATGATTTAAAAGCAGGATTATGTGTGTTCCACCAGCGCTCCGCGTATTGGACTGCCTTAAGGCGATTATAGGAGTAGCTTATCCGATGATCCGGTTCGTCCAAATGGGAATCTGTCACATCTTGATCTTGTTGCGGATTACTAATAGGCATGGTAATTTCCTCATCCATGACTAATGCCCCTTTGTAAAACTTAGCAATCCTTACCTCCATTTCTTCTTCTAAATAAAGCAGATCCTTTTGTTTTATTAAATATTGGTAATGTGCGTGGTATTTTACAGTTTGAAATTCATCTTCCACACCTTCCTCTATGATGTTGCCCGATACCTTCACTTTAACGATTTCTGCTGACCTTTTTGCCGCAGCCGCATGTTTGCGTTCGGCCTTTGGAAAAAATAATTTATTGCCTCTTTTTTCAGAAACAAATAAATCTAGTCTTTTTTCAAATAAGTCTTGAAGTAATTTACGCATATTCTTCCCCCTCTCTTTTTATACATATGAGGTCAGCTGCAAATTAATATAAAAAAAAGAGCAAAACCCAGGTGGTTTGCTCTTCACTCATTTAGTTAAACGCAAAGCTTTATCAATTTCCTCTTGAACTTCGGAATCTGCTTCCACTTCTTTGGCCTTTACTAACGCAGCAAATGCCAATTCTCCGCCAATTTTTCCTAGAGCGTAAGCAGCTGTTCCGCGCGCTATAGGACTTGCTTCATTTTCTAATACCTCAATTAAGTCTGGAACTGCCGTTTCATCCTTAAAATGTGCAAGAGCAATCATAGCATTTCGTTGAATAGGTTTCTTCCCTCTCCATGAACCGGCTGCATCGCCAAACTTATTTTTAAATTCACGATTGCTTAATTTTAATATAGGTTTTAATAATGGTTTGGCTACCTCAGGATCCGGTTCCATCTCTGTATGAAAATGAAAGTTTTTCCCCTTGTTATGTGGACAAGCCGTTTGGCAGGAATCACAACCATAGACGCGATTGCCTATCTTTTCACGGAATTCATCGGGAATAAACCCCTTTGTTTGTGTTAAAAATGAAATACAACGCTGGGCATTTATCTGGCCGCCCTGGATTAATGCTCCTGTTGGACATGCCTCCAAACACTTTGTGCATGACCCGCATTGGTCTTCAATTGGTATGTCAGATTCAAACGGGATACTGGTAATCATTTCACCTATATAAATGTATGAGCCAAATTCCGGGGTTATTATGGCACAGTTCTTTCCACTCCAGCCTATCCCCGCTCGTTCTGCTACGGCACGATCTGAAAGCTCTCCAGTATCAACCATTGATTTCAATCTGGCATCCGGTACCTTCACTTTGATGAAATCCTCTAGTTTTTTCAGCTTGTCTCGAATAATATGATGATAGTCAAGCCCCCATGAAGCCCTGCTGAAAATTCCCCTGCGCTCGCCCTTCTTACTTACCACACGATCCTTCATTTTTGATGGATAGGCTAAGGCAATCGAAATGATCGATTGCGGATCTTCGAGCAATAATGCAGGTGTTACCCGCTTCTCAATATCCGGTTCCTCAAATCCCGATTGATAGCCCAGCTCCTGCTGTCTTATTAATCTGTTTTTCAATTCAGAGAAAGGGTCGGCGGTGGTAAAACCAATCTTATCAATTCCTATTTCTTTACTAAAGGTGATAAGTTCTTCTTTGAATTTCTGCACGTCCATGTAAAGTTCCCTCCTTTCCAATAAATTTGATCTATTTAATGGGGTAAAATTATTAGCAGCACATTTATTTATGATAAACTATTTTCAATGAAATTTGGAGGTGGAATCGTTGGAAATTCAACTTTCAACGGAAATAATCGCGCAAATTCCCGACTTTAAGCTTGGGGTTATTGAATACAGGAATATCACGGTTGGGGAATCACCACAAATGCTGAAAGGCAGGCTGCGGCTTTTCCAAGAGTCCATTTATTTTGATTTGGAAAATAAACAGGTAACAGACCTTCCAGGAATACGAGAATGGCGGAATATTTTTAAAAAGACAGGAAAGGATCCAAACCGTTATCGCCATGCTGCAGAAAGCATATTTAGGAGAGTCCAAAAGCAAAATTATCTGTCATCCGTTCAAAGCGCCATTGATATGAATAATTTTTTCTCGCTGCAATATCAGGTACCGATTGGAATTTATGACCTTGATCTAGTACAGGGGCCTATTGAAATTCGAATTGGTGACGTTGATGAAGCGTACATCGGATTAAATGGGAGGAAGAATTCTTTAGAAAGGTTGATTGTTGCAGCTGATCAAGAAGGGCCTTTTGGGAGTCCTTTTGTCGATTCGGAGAGAACTCCGGTGACATTTGATACGAAACAAGCTTTGCAAATTATTTATTTACGGCCTTCAACCGATATGGAAAATGCTATGAGGTTGACTGAATCCTTAATGAACATGTTTACACAATTACATGGAGGAGAAGCTTCCTGTCGAATTCTCGGATGCCCGTGAGGCATCTTTTTTTCAATAGAAAAAACGCAATGCATCGTTCTCCTATGTAACGATACACTGCGTTAGTTAATATGTATGGAGCGGGTGATGAGAATCGAACTCACAACATCAGCTTGGAAGGCTGAGGTTTTACCACTAAACTACACCCGCACATTTTAGAAAATATGAACGTTTTATGAACGAACCTGACCTTTACAATATTACACACAATCTCTTTCTGCGTCAAGTCATTTTTGCGAATTTTGTCGATTTTTCTACCTAATCAAAAATTATTATTAGTTCCAATGGCAATGTGATCCTTTCAGAGTACACTCTTTGTTTTTTTCCGCATCCACTTTACACTATGAACCTTTTATGTGACCTGCATCGATTTCAACAACCACCAAACAAATAAAAATTGTTGCTAAAATTTAATCCAGTAATCATCAAATTCCGATTCGAACGGAAGCGATTGATCATATGAAAATCGGTCTTTGGCTACCTGAAAGCCACATGAAATAAATGTTTTGCTAGTGAACAAAAAAGTTCACAATTAGTCCCTATGTAGTACAAATTTGCTTTTTAAAATAAAAACATACTCAATCAAACAAAATGTTTGAGTAACATTTTATTAGGAGGTAGTTTGTATGAAGAAAATCAAAAAGCCAAAATTTTTTGGTGCACTATTAATGGCATTAGCCGTCATTGCTATCGTACCTACAATGGCAAGTGCTCATTGTGATACGATGGATGGGCCTACTGTTGGAGACGCAAAAAAGGCTATTGAATCCAATAATCCTAGCTATATTCTAAAGTGGGTCCAGCCAGATGATGAGAAAGAGGTCACTCGGATATTTGATTTAACCATGAAGGTCAGAGAGTTAAGTCCTGAAGCAAAGGAGCTTGCAGATAATTACTTGTTTGAAAATCTGGTCAGAATTCACAGAGCATTTGAGGGTGCGCCATTTACCGGTGTTAAACCTCATGGAACACCCATCGATGAAAAAATTGCAGCAGCAGATAAGAGTATTGAAGTAGGGAATTTATCACCTGTAGAAAAATATGTACCAAAAGAAAAAATGGCTGAACTACAAGAGCGATTTGATAAAGTAATGTCCTTAAAGGATTATGATGTAAATAATGTTGAGGCTGGTAGAGAATATATTGAAGCTTACGTTAAATTCTTCAAATTTGCAGAAGGTGAAGAAGAAGAAGGCCATGAAGCTGGTGGCGAACATCAAGTGACAGACGAACATGCTGCTCAAGGAGACGAGCATGCAACTACAGAAGCAAGTGAAAAATCTAATGATAAAGAAAGTCAAAAAGGGGCAGAATCTTTACCAGTAATTCCATGGAGTTTAGCAGGTATTCTGTTTGCTACAACTTTAACTTTCGCGGTTAAATATCATAAAGAGCATTCAAAAAAATAAAATCCACCATTCCCCTCCCGCCTTAAGTGGAGGGGAATCGTTTTATAAATAAGGGGGCAATGCTATGAATTTAGTTAAAAAATCACTGAAAAATTGGATTCCCTTCATCGTTACTGTAGTGATTATGGCATTCGTCATTAATAAGTTTCTTTTTTTTGAAATTTTAGTTCCCAGTGGCTCTATGTACCCTACCATAAAACCAAATGACAGAATTATTACTACAAGAATTCATAATGTTAAAAAGATAAAAAGAGGCGAAATTTTAGTTTTTTACTCTAATGAATTTCAAGAAACAATGGTTAAAAGGGTGATTGGGTTACCAAATGATTCAGTTGAAATTAAAGAAAATGGTTCAGTTTTTATCAATGGACATATGCTAGATGAAACCTATGTAAAGTATCCAGATAATCGAACTGGAAAGTTTAAAGTACCTAATGGGAAATATTTGTTTTTAGGAGATTATCGCCAACACTCTTTAGACAGTCGCTTATGGAAAGATCCGTTTATTTCAGAAAAAAATATTAAAGGAAAAGCAGTTTTCATTGTATTCCCTTTTAATAGAGCATCTACACTTAGGTAGGTGAATTTGAGGAATGAAGTACCTTAATGTAATAATTTCCTCTTACTACTAGGTTCGTAAAGATAAACCTTTTAACGATGTTCTACTTTCTGAAACAGTTCACTATATAGTGGGGGTAGTTGCCTTCACACATCTTCTTTTTCACGCTCACTTCTGTTAAAGGGCATTCTATTTTTTATCAATATTAATTATAATGAGATTCATTTTGATTAATATTCTCAATTAAAATTATCAAGTGTTTGTTTATAAGTTGGAAATGTAAATTTTAACTGCTAATTCTTAGGCAAAAGAAACAAATCTCTAATTTGTAGATTTAGATGGATGAAGGAGTGATACGTTTGACGTTTAGTGGTTCTGCCCTAGATAGGGTGTTTCTAAATATTGGGCCGCTTACTATTTATTGGTATGGGGTTATTATTGCAATAAGTATAATTTCAGGACTGTGGCTTTCGATGAAGGAAGCTGATCGCCTTGGATTGAAGAAAGACCTTTTTGTAGATCTTGTTATTTTTGCCATTCCGGTTGCAGTCATCTCTGCTAGAATTTACTACGTTATTTTTGAATGGGATCAATATGTTGATGGACCTTGGTGGGGTGTGTTTGCCATTTGGGAAGGCGGTATTGCTATCCACGGTGCTCTAATTGGCTCAGTCATTACTGCCGTCATATTTGCACGTGTAAAAAAGATATCGTTCTGGAAATTAGCTGACATTGCAGCACCAGGCATTATCTTAGGACAAGCAATTGGGCGGTGGGGAAATTTCATGAACCAGGAAGCCCATGGTGGCCCTGTTTCAGAAGCAGCCTATAATCATTTTCTTCACTACCTGCCTAATTTTATTTCGAATCAAATGGTTATTGAAGGGGTTTTGTATCACCCTACCTTCCTATATGAGTCCCTATGGAATATTTTAGGACTGGCATTCTTACTTATTTTACGTAGATATAATCCGCGAAGAGGTGAGGTATTTTTAAGTTATGCTATCTGGTATTCTATTGGTCGCTTTTTTATAGAAGGTATGCGTACGGATAGTCTTTATATTTTTGGTTCACTAAGAATTGCACAAATAATTTCGATTTTGATCTTTATTATTGGTGTCGTAATCATTATTCATCGACGTAAGTCAGGTCAAGCAAATAATAAATATAATGGTGAAAAAATACAATAAGAGAAGTAAAAAGCAACACCATCGTATAATCTCTAACGCTTGTAAACGTCTTTAAGTTGGGCTGACTGAATAAGGTTTTCAGTTGTTCTTTCGTAAAGGTCGCTATACTATGCTTTCTGTCTTTTAATAGCTTAATATTTTCGAAAGGAATGTTCGGGATTTGCTTCTCTCTATGTAGAAAATTAAAGAACACCCGCAGCGCACGCACTAAAGTATTCACCGTAACTACTTTAGTGCCCTTGTATTTGCGCAAATATAAAATAACGTTCTCTTTAATGTGCTCTTCCGTCATATGGTACGGCTTAAGCTCTGCTACGTCTTGCCATTAAATACTACCTCCTGTATATTGCCGTAATATTCGTCGCACACGATTAGAGCGCAGTAGTTAACGGAAATTTTGATGCTTAAAACAATAAAAAGCGTCTTCTACCGTAGTAGAAAACGCTTGATATTACGCATATTCTCGCTTATTGAGCGAATGATAACGTAGTCTTTGTGATACCGGTGGTCGGGGTCGAACCGACACTCCAGAAGGAACACGATTTTGAGTCGTGCGCGTCTGCCAATTCCGCCACACCGGCATATTAAAATGTTTGTAAAGCAATGCCGAGGACCGGAATCGAACCGGTACGGTAGTCACCTACCGCAGGATTTTAAGTCCTGTGCGTCTGCCAGTTCCGCCACCCCGGCGAAATAAATTCGCCTTAGCATATTTAAAGTTTGTAAGTGAATTTTGGAGGCGGCAACCGGATTCGAACCGGTGGTAAAGGTTTTGCAGACCTCTGCCTTACCACTTGGCTATGCCGCCGGATTATTTGGAGCGGAAGACGGGATTCGAACCCGCGACCCCCACCTTGGCAAGGTGATGTTCTACCACTGAACTACTTCCGCAAAATGGCTGGGCTAGCTGGATTTGAACCAACGCATGTCGCAGTCAAAGTGCGATGCCTTACCGCTTGGCTATAGCCCAATGATAATATAACTCTTAAAGATATTCAATAAAAATATTATGGGGCGACTGATGGGAATCGAACCCACGAATGCCTGAACCACAATCAGGTGCGTTAACCACTTCGCCACAATCGCCATAACAATATTGGCAGGGGTAGTAGGAATTGAACCCACACCAAAGGTTTTGGAGACCTTCGTTCTACCTTTAAACTATACCCCTATAAATGGTGGAGGGGGACGGATTCGAACCGCCGAACCCGGAGGGAGCGGATTTACAGTCCGCCGCGTTTAGCCACTTCGCTACCCCTCCACATATAAGTAAAGTAATTGCCAGCTTAAGGTGCCGACGAGAGGAATTGAACCCCCAACCTACTGATTACGATTCAGTTGCTCTACCAATTGAGCTACATCGGCAATCAAAAGAAAAATGGTGGCTCAGGACGGAATCGAACCGCCGACACAAGGATTTTCAGTCCTTTGCTCTACCGACTGAGCTACTGAGCCACTCTAGATGGCGGTCTGGACGGGACTCGAACCCGCGACCTCCTGCGTGACAGGCAGGCATTCTAACCAACTGAACTACCAGACCAAATTGCGGGGACAGGATTTGAACCTGCGACCTTCGGGTTATGAGCCCGACGAGCTACCGGACTGCTCCACCCCGCGATAATAAAATATGGTGGAGGATGACGGGATCGAACCGCCGACCCTCTGCTTGTAAGGCAGATGCTCTCCCAGCTGAGCTAATCCTCCGAATAATGGTGACCCCTACGGGACTCGAACCCGTGTTACCTCCGTGAAAGGGAGGTGTCTTAACCGCTTGACCAAGGGGCCATAATGAATATTTATGGCGGAGAGCAAGGGATTTGAACCCTTGAGACAGGGTTACCCGCCTACACGATTTCCAATCGTGCTCCTTCGGCCACTCGGACAGCTCTCCATATAAATGGCTCCGCAGGTAGGACTCGAACCTACGACCGATCGGTTAACAGCCGATAGCTCTACCACTGAGCTACTGCGGAATAATAAGATAACAGCCTGGCAACGTCCTACTCTCACAGGGGCGCATGCCCCAACTACCATCGGCGCTGAGAAGCTTAACTTCCGTGTTCGGTATGGGAACGGGTGTGACCTTCTCGCCATTATTACCAGACTATTTTTTCGACACTATTTTATTATAATGTCTTTTTTGTTTTTTTCAAGAGAAATTTTAAATTTTTTCATTCTCTCAAAACTAGATAATGCAGAAGAAGTTTGTAAACTTGAGTTTACCTAAAATTAGGATAAGTCCTCGAACGATTAGTATCAGTCAGCTCCACATGTCGCCACGCTTCCACCTCTGACCTATCAACCTGATCATCTTTCAGGGTTCTTACTAGCTTAGAGCTATGGGAAATCTCATCTTGAGGGGGGCTTCATGCTTAGATGCTTTCAGCACTTATCCCGTCCGCACATAGCTACCCAGCGATGCCCTTGGCAGAACAACTGGTACACCAGCGGTGCGTCCATCCCGGTCCTCTCGTACTAAGGACAGCTCCTCTCAAATTTCCTGCGCCCACGACGGATAGGGACCGAACTGTCTCACGACGTTCTGAACCCAGCTCGCGTACCGCTTTAATGGGCGAACAGCCCAACCCTTGGGACCGACTACAGCCCCAGGATGCGATGAGCCGACATCGAGGTGCCAAACCTCCCCGTCGATGTGGACTCTTGGGGGAGATAAGCCTGTTATCCCCGGGGTAGCTTTTATCCGTTGAGCGATGGCCCTTCCATGCGGAACCACCGGATCACTAAGCCCGACTTTCGTCCCTGCTCGACTTGTAGGTCTCGCAGTCAAGCTCCCTTGTGCCTTTACACTCTACGAATGATTTCCAACCATTCTGAGGGAACCTTTGGGCGCCTCCGTTACTCTTTAGGAGGCGACCGCCCCAGTCAAACTGCCCACCTGACACTGTCTCCCACCCCGATAAGGGGTGCGGGTTAGAATTTCAATACAGCCAGGGTAGTATCCCACCGACGCCTCCACCGAAGCTAGCGCTCCGGCTTCTCAGGCTCCTACCTATCCTGTACAAGCTGTACCAAAATTCAATATCAGGCTACAGTAAAGCTCCACGGGGTCTTTCCGTCCTGTCGCGGGTAACCTGCATCTTCACAGGTACTATAATTTCACCGAGTCTCTCGTTGAGACAGTGCCCAGATCGTTACGCCTTTCGTGCGGGTCGGAACTTACCCGACAAGGAATTTCGCTACCTTAGGACCGTTATAGTTACGGCCGCCGTTTACTGGGGCTTCGATTCAGAGCTTCGCGTGAGCTAACCCATCCTCTTAACCTTCCAGCACCGGGCAGGCGTCAGCCCCTATACTTCGCCTTGCGGCTTCGCAGAGACCTGTGTTTTTGCTAAACAGTCGCCTGGGCCTATTCACTGCGGCTCTTCAGGGCTATGAACCCTAAAGAGCACCCCTTCTCCCGAAGTTACGGGGTCATTTTGCCGAGTTCCTTAACGAGAGTTCTCTCGCTCACCTTAGGATTCTCTCCTCGCCTACCTGTGTCGGTTTGCGGTACGGGCACCTTTTATCTCGCTAGAGGCTTTTCTTGGCAGTGTGGAATCAGGAACTTCGGTACTATATTTCCCTCGGCATCACAGCTCAAGCGTTGTGAGAAGCGGATTTTCCTACTTCTCGCTCTAACTGCTTACACGCACATATCCAACAGTGCGCTTACCCTATCCTCCTGCGTCCCCCCATCACTCAAACGATAAAGAGGTGGTACAGGAATATCAACCTGTTGTCCATCGCCTACGCCTTTCGGCCTCGGCTTAGGTCCCGACTAACCCTGAGCGGACGAGCCTTCCTCAGGAAACCTTAGGCATTCGGTGGATGAGATTCTCACTCATCTTTCGCTACTCATACCGGCATTCTCACTTCTAAGCGCTCCACCAGTCCTTACGGTCTAGCTTCAACGCCCTTAGAACGCTCTCCTACCACTGACACCAACGGTGTCAATCCACAGCTTCGGTGATACGTTTAGCCCCGGTACATTTTCGGCGCAGAGTCACTCGACCAGTGAGCTATTACGCACTCTTTAAATGGTGGCTGCTTCTAAGCCAACATCCTGGTTGTCTAAGCAACTCCACATCCTTTTCCACTTAACGTATACTTTGGGACCTTAGCTGGTGGTCTGGGCTGTTTCCCTTTTGACTACGGATCTTATCACTCGCAGTCTGACTCCCACGGATAAGTCTTTGGCATTCGGAGTTTGTCTGAATTCGGTAACCCGATGAGGGCCCCTAGTCCAAACAGTGCTCTACCTCCAAGACTCTTACTACGTGAGGCTAGCCCTAAAGCTATTTCGGAGAGAACCAGCTATCTCCAAGTTCGATTGGAATTTCTCCGCTACCCACACCTCATCCCCGCACTTTTCAACGTGCGTGGGTTCGGGCCTCCATCCAGTGTTACCTGGACTTCACCCTGGACATGGGTAGATCACCTGGTTTCGGGTCTACGACTACATACTAAATTCGCCCTATTCAGACTCGCTTTCGCTGCGGCTCCGTCTCTTCAACTTAACCTTGCATGTAATCGTAACTCGCCGGTTCATTCTACAAAAGGCACGCCATCACCCATAAACGGGCTCTGACTACTTGTAGGCACACGGTTTCAGGAACTATTTCACTCCCCTTCCGGGGTGCTTTTCACCTTTCCCTCACGGTACTGGTTCACTATCGGTCACTAGGTAGTATTTAGCCTTGGGAGATGGTCCTCCCTGCTTCCGACCGGATTTCTCGTGTCCGGCCGTACTCAGGATCCACTCAGGAGGGAACGAAGTTTCAACTACAGGGCTTTTACCTTCTCTGGCTGACCTTTCCAGGTCGCTTCATTTACCCCGTTCCTTTGTAACTCCATATTGAGTGTCCTACAACCCCAAGAGGCAAGCCTCTTGGTTTGGGCTATGTCCCGTTTCGCTCGCCGCTACTCAGGGAATCGCGTTTGCTTTCTCTTCCTCCGGGTACTTAGATGTTTCAGTTCCCCGGGTATGCCTTCTATACCCTATGTATTCAGGTAAAGATACTGTTCCATTACGAACAGTGGGTTCCCCCATTCGGAAATCTCCGGATCAAAGCTTACTTACAGCTCCCCGAAGCATATCGGTGTTAGTCCCGTCCTTCATCGGCTCCTAGTGCCAAGGCATTCACCGTGCGCCCTTTCTAACTTAACCTAAAAGGTTTGTTTCTCTATTAAATAGAGAGAAAACTAAAATGGCGATTACTCGATGTTTACTTTGCTTCTTCTTACGATTATCTAGTTTTCAAAGAACGAATTTGTGAGAGAATTGCACTCTCAAAACTAAACAAACAAGAAACGTCAACCTTATGATCAGTCCAAAAGGACTGAATTATCCTTAGAAAGGAGGTGATCCAGCCGCACCTTCCGATACGGCTACCTTGTTACGACTTCACCCCAATCATCTGTCCCACCTTAGGCGGCTGGCCCCTTACGGTTACCCCACCGACTTCGGGTGTTACAAACTCTCGTGGTGTGACGGGCGGTGTGTACAAGGCCCGGGAACGTATTCACCGCGGCATGCTGATCCGCGATTACTAGCGATTCCGGCTTCATGTAGGCGAGTTGCAGCCTACAATCCGAACTGAGAATGGTTTTATGGGATTGGCTAAACCTCGCGGTCTTGCAGCCCTTTGTACCATCCATTGTAGCACGTGTGTAGCCCAGGTCATAAGGGGCATGATGATTTGACGTCATCCCCACCTTCCTCCGGTTTGTCACCGGCAGTCACCTTAGAGTGCCCAACTGAATGCTGGCAACTAAGATCAAGGGTTGCGCTCGTTGCGGGACTTAACCCAACATCTCACGACACGAGCTGACGACAACCATGCACCACCTGTCACTCTGTCCCCCGAAGGGGAACGTCCTATCTCTAGGAGTGTCAGAGGATGTCAAGACCTGGTAAGGTTCTTCGCGTTGCTTCGAATTAAACCACATGCTCCACCGCTTGTGCGGGCCCCCGTCAATTCCTTTGAGTTTCAGCCTTGCGGCCGTACTCCCCAGGCGGAGTGCTTAATGCGTTAGCTGCAGCACTAAGGGGCGGAAACCCCCTAACACTTAGCACTCATCGTTTACGGCGTGGACTACCAGGGTATCTAATCCTGTTTGCTCCCCACGCTTTCGCGCCTCAGCGTCAGTTACAGACCAGAAAGCCGCCTTCGCCACTGGTGTTCCTCCACATCTCTACGCATTTCACCGCTACACGTGGAATTCCGCTTTCCTCTTCTGCACTCAAGTCCCCCAGTTTCCAATGACCCTCCACGGTTGAGCCGTGGGCTTTCACATCAGACTTAAAGGACCGCCTGCGCGCGCTTTACGCCCAATAATTCCGGACAACGCTTGCCACCTACGTATTACCGCGGCTGCTGGCACGTAGTTAGCCGTGGCTTTCTGGTTAGGTACCGTCAAGGTACCGGCAGTTACTCCGGTACTTGTTCTTCCCTAACAACAGAGCTTTACGACCCGAAGGCCTTCATCGCTCACGCGGCGTTGCTCCATCAGACTTTCGTCCATTGTGGAAGATTCCCTACTGCTGCCTCCCGTAGGAGTCTGGGCCGTGTCTCAGTCCCAGTGTGGCCGATCACCCTCTCAGGTCGGCTACGCATCGTCGCCTTGGTGAGCCGTTACCTCACCAACTAGCTAATGCGCCGCGGGCCCATCTGTAAGTGACAGCCGAAACCGTCTTTCAGCATTTCCTCATGAGAGGGAATGGATTATCCGGTATTAGCACCGGTTTCCCGGTGTTATCCCAGTCTTACAGGCAGGTTGCCCACGTGTTACTCACCCGTCCGCCGCTAACCAATGGGAGCAAGCTCCCAAAGATCCGCTCGACTTGCATGTATTAGGCACGCCGCCAGCGTTCGTCCTGAGCCAGGATCAAACTCTCCAAGAAAGTTGATTAGCTCATTTGTTACGTTGGCTTAGTTTCATCTATATTGAAACTAAAAAATATTGTTTGTTGACGTTTTTGTTTGTTTAGTTTTCAAAGAACAATTTTCTTTAACTGTCGTAAGCGACTTTCTTAATATACCACAAAGCTTTTTACGATGTCAATATATTTTTTAACAACCGCCACTTGCGAAGGTTATATGTGAATGTTTCGCAGCGACGGTTATTAATATACCAAGGAAAAAGAAAAAGGTCAACACCTTTTGTTGTTTTTTTACGATAATTTTTTATGCACACAATAACATCGATGATAAATCCCTTGGCCCTTCGTTTCAATATTTACTACATCAAGTAAATGTTTTTCAATTAAATACTCTATTAGTACCGCCAAATCAACAGAATAAGGAATTAATTCCTTTTCGCTCATAATTTCATTAAACTGCCAATATTCCTTTTTGCTTAAAACTTCTAATAAATGTGCCGTACCGATATTTGTCCTGAAATGGATCATGAATTCACTTGCAAGGAAGAGCAGTTCGAGCCGTTTCTCAAGTGTTTCTTCACTATTTACAAGTTCTTCATATAATTTAAAGATTTCCGGTTCGATTTGTTTGACTTGTTGCCAAACAGTGAGCTCTGGATGTAAACCATTTTCAATCACCGCTAATCGTGCAAGATGGTGTAGGGAATGAACAACATAATTATAGGCATCCAAAAACTGCTTACTTTCGAATAAAGCCTTTCCATCTACATAACGGCGTATTAACTTGGCAAATTCTAAGCCCATTTTAATTTTTCGCCCATTAAAAGGAAATTCACTTAATTCCATTTTTAAATTGGCAACATTTTCGTTCCGATCAAACAGGATTTTCGCCTCATGAATCCATTCAAAAATTCTTCGGTTCGTTCCTAATAATAACCATTCCTGTAATTGTGACTCTGTAATGACATGCATGGCAGCCTTTTGATTATTATACGAATAATGTTTTATGAATAGCGGCTGATCCGCCTCTTTAACAATGATTAATAATATTTCATCAAAAGATTCTGTCACATGACTTGATTTTTGTTTCTTTTCAATCAGCAAAACTCCAAGAGTATTTGATTGGCTCGCCCTTTCTTGGTAAATAGGCCGAAGGATGTCTTCCATTCATCATTCCTCCATTTTTTCAGGTAAGTTTAATATGTTCGACAGTGATTCTCTATTTCCTTCTTTCATCCAAGACAAATTTCGACATTCTTTGCTAAGCGTTTTTTCTTAGCATCTAAATATGGTATAGTTTCTCTAGGAGGGAGAGGCATGGCAAAATATTCGAGTAAAATAAATAAAATCCGTACCTTTGCATTATCATTAATTTTTGTTGGTTTTATTGTTATGTATGCCGGAATCTATTTTCGTACTTCACCAGTTATTATGACCATCTTTATGCTTTTGGGTCTTATTTTTATTATTGCTAGTACAGCTGTCTATTTTTGGATCGGTATGTTATCAACCAAAACCATTCAAGTGAAATGTCCAAGCTGTGGTAAACCCACAAAAATGCTTGGAAGGGTGGACATGTGTATGCATTGCCGCGAACCATTGACCCTAGACCCTAAACTCGAGGGTATAAAATTTGACGAATCCTTTAACAGTAAAAAGTCAAAATAAAAAGAGGCTGACCGAAACCTCAGTGGCTTTTAGCCGCTAGGTTTATGTCACCCTCTTTTTTCTAATGAACCTCTTTACTCGCACATTCTGGACATGAGCCGTAAATTTCCATACGGTGATTTTCCACTTTAAAACCTGTCACATGGGAAGCAAGATGCTCCACTTCGTCTAAGCCTGGATAGTGAAAATCAACAATTTTACCACACTGTTCACAAATAACATGATAGTGATTGGTTGTAACAAAATCAAAACGGGCTGATGCATCCCCATAGGTTAACTCTTTTACAAGACCTACCTCACGAAATACTCGTAAATTATTGTAAACTGTCGCCACACTCATATTAGGGAATTTTCCTTCAAGGGCTTTATAAATCTCATCTGCTGTGGGATGTGACATCGAGTTTATTAAATATTCAAGTATCGCATGACGTTGCGGAGTAATTCGTACCCCAGTATCCTTCAAGGTATCCAACGCTTCTTTTAACTGATTCATCGTCATGCACCTTCTTTCTAAAAAGTATTCTTAAATTATAATTGTTATAATTTATTTTACAAGGGTATTACTACTTTTGTCAATATTGTACTCTCAAGGCACCATTTTTGGTGACCCAGCCTATCCATCGGTTACTTTTTTCCATGCAAAGTTTGCTCGGTAGCTCCTAGTTTATAATTCACATAACGTGCCGTCACGAATAATAAGTCTGAAAGCCGATTTAAATAGGCCAATACAAGCGGGCTTACTTCTTCTTCCCCCAGTGAAACCGCACACCTCTCCGCTCTCCTTGCAACGGTTCTAGCGACATGAAAAGCTGCACCCGCTGGATGCCCTCCTGGTAGAATAAAATTCGTTAGTGCCGTTAGCTCTGTCTCACAAGCATCTATTTGTTGTTCTAATTCTTCAATATCCTCAAGTGATAGTGACCACTTCACTTCTTTCCCTTTCGGTGTCGCCAATTCGGCACCCACGTGAAATAGGTTTGTTTGTATTTTATGATATACATTTTCAATTATTTCTTTCCCTAGAAAATTTTCCTTAAGTAAATAACTTAGTGCCAGTCCAATCATGGAATTGGTTTCATCACAGGTTCCGTATGCTTCGACCCGTATATCATTCTTTGCCACCCTAGTTCCATAAATGAGCGATGTTGTTCCTTTATCACCTGTTTTAGTATAAATCTTCATTTTTAAATTCCCCCTATAAAAGTGTTGTTTTCCATTTCTTTTATATTTTATGTATAAAAGTCTAAAACCCTTTTTTTCAACAAAAAACAATATGGCGCTCCGCCCCTTTTCCATAAAAAAAATGGGTCACTGTGGACCCAAAAATTTATCTGAGGAGGTATGCCCTAATAAAATGATATTCACTTTCCCTCTTATTGCATTGGACAAATGCCTTTTATCGCGAAAATAGGCGTAATCTTTTGATTACAAATTCTCACGTATATATGTTAACGCATCTTCCACATGTCCTTTTACTTGAACTTTACGCCATTCTTTGGCGATGTTCCCTTCCTGATCAATTAAAAAGGTAGTCCTTTCAATTCCCATATATTCTTTACCAAAGTTTTTCTTTAACTTCCACACATCATAGGCCTCAGCTACTTGGTGCTCAGTGTCAGCGAGTAATAAAAACGGAAGACCGTATTTCTCCACAAACTTTTGATGGCGCTCTACAGGGTCTGGGCTAACCCCTAAGATGACCGCATTCAATTCATTAAATTGTTGAATCTGATCACGAAAATCACACGCTTCTGTCGTACATCCAGGTGTCATGTCTTTCGGATAAAAATAAAGTACGACATGTTTGCCCTTAAGGTTTGATAATGTAATGGATTCACCTGTATGGGCCGCTAATGTAAAATCAGGGGCCTTTTTTCCAATTTCAATTGACATGTTCTCACTCCATTATGTAAATTTCTTCTAAATAAGCGTAACCAAACTCTCTTTCCAAAACAACTTTTCTGCACAAATAAAGCTATTTTTCCCGATTAAACATTACTTGGGCAACAAAAGCAGCAGGTAAGGTATAGCCAATTAGCGCTTCTGTGACCGCAATAAATCGACCAATCCCCAGTGGAATGACATCCCCATTCCCAACAGAAAACAGCATCATCGCACTAAAATAAAAGCTTGTTTCAAATATGTTTTTCCCGTGATTATGACTCGCTTCCTTTAGAACAGGCGTGCCAACTAAATGAAATAGGAGATAAAGAAGTCCGAATCCGATAATCACAGTTAAATAACAGGTTCCAAGATAAAAAAAGTTATCTACAGACACTAATTTGCCCTTGATCGTGTTGGGCACAAATAATGTACGGATGCTCATGAATATGCAGAAAATGACGATTGGCAGCAAGAAATAGATCAAGAAAGACCACCTCAAACTCTCGGGTTACTTCTATTCTATTTCTATGCAGGCTTGGTCAATAAAATAGCATTAATTTCCCGCCCCGCGATATTTCTTCACCCCCTGATTCCAAAGCAAAACAGAGAGGGTAAAAAAGACAACACCGATAAGAGGTGTTAAATAGGCGTACCAATACCATTCTTGTTTTTCAAGAAAAAAGGCTGCTGGATAGACCCCAACAAAAGCAAAGGGCAAGATCCAGGTTAAGACAAAGCGGATTAATTTATTATAGATATTGACCGGATAACGGCCATAATTGCTGATATTGTACATCATTGGCATAAGCGATGTTCTGGCATCAGCCCAAAAACTAATGCAGGCCAGCATAATGAAAATTCCCCCGTAAACAAGTGCCCCGCCCATAACGAAAATAATAAACAAAATCGGGTCGTACCAATCAATAGTAATACCAAGCCTGAAACCTGCGTAAAACATAATTGCAAGACCTGTTATCGAACCTAATAAAGACTCTAGCTCTAGCCGCTCCAGTATGATTTGAAACAGACTGTGGATGGGCCTCGTTAAAATCCGATCCAGTTCCCCCTTTACAATATACCGCTCGTTAAAATCCCATATATTAAAAAAGGCAGAAAAGACAGCATATGGGACAAGGAAGAAGCCATAAATAAAAATAATTTCATCCCTGCTCCATCCATGGAGCAAACTGGTATGACCAAAAACCACAAGAATAAAGACAAGGTTAATGGCTTGCGCAAGCAAATCAGAGAAAAACTCAACAAACAAATCCGCCCGATACTGCAGTCTTGTTTTTAAATATTGTGACATGTATTGAAAAAACATCGACATGTAAAACATGGCTTATCCCCCTTGAATAATCAGCTGTTTCTTCGCCAAATTCCACAGCAGATAAATTGGCACCATAAGAACAATTACCCAGATAAATTGCTGCCCAATCGCGGTGATAGACTGCGATTGGGAAAAGCCTTTGGTAAAAATCATACTAGGGGTATAGCTGATTCCTTGAAAAGGAAGGAATTTCATCATATCTTGTGCCCAGACCGGAAAGAAACTGATTGGAAGAAGAAGCCCGGAAAACAAATCAATCACAACCCGTTTAGCTCGGATTAGCCCAGAATTATTAAATAAGAAGAAAGTTGTAATCCCCGTTAACAAATTGAGCTCTGTATTAACCAAGAAACTCAATACGGTCGAGAGCCCAAACAATCCCCAAACACTAGGTTCCCAGGTAAATTGAATCGGGAAGACGATGTACACAATTATGAGACCGGGTGCAGAAAAAAAGAATAACCTAAAAATCCCTTCCCCTAATGCCTGCATCGTCTTCATTCCGAGATAATTGTAGGGTCTTATTAATTCAATCGCTACTTTACCTTCCATAATTTCTTGAGCCATTTCACGGTCAAGGTTATTAAAGTAAAAGGCTCTAGCCATCCAAGCTACTGCCACATAGGAGGTCATTTGAACGACTGATAGGCCCATAATTTGATCTTTTCCTCCATAAATAGCCTTCCAGAGAAAATAATAAGCACCGATATTAATGCTATAAATGAGAATCCCTGTATAATAGTTAGTCCGGTACGCCAACATCATAAGAAAACGAATCCTAATCATTTCTATATACTTATCCAACTTCAACAGCACCCTTTTCATAAATATTGCGAATGATTTCTTCTGTAGAAGTTTCGTTAATTTTGACGTCCTTAACCTTGAAGGCAGCAACTACCTTCCCAATTACTTGTGAAATTAGTTCATCGCTATCTTCCACAGCTGCAGTAAAAGTCTGTTTCTTTTCATCCAATTCCCACTCAACAGGTATTCCATAAGTTAGCTTTTGTATGGCAGTGAGATTGATATTTTCAAGAAATTGAAACTGAAGTTCTTTACGATCTCCCCATTTTTCCTTTAATTCCATTAATGCCCCGTCATAGATCACTTTCCCCTCATCAAGCATGACGACTCGCTCACACAATGCCTCAATATCTGAAAGATCGTGGGTCGTTAACAGAATCGTAGTGTTATATTTCTCATTAATTTCCTTTAAAAATTCACGGATTTTCAATTTCACCAGTACA
The DNA here is from genome assembly GCF_030915505.1 of Neobacillus sp. OS1-2. GTDB lineage: Bacteria > Bacillota > Bacilli > Bacillales > Cytobacillaceae > Neobacillus. The sequence goes on along the minus strand of NZ_CP133265.1, from coordinate 3,064,575 downwards.
TCCAGTCCAATGGTCGGCTCATCTAAAAAAAGCAGCGGCGGGTTATGTATTAAAGCAGCGGCAAGTTCACAGCGCATTCTCTGACCAAGTGATAATTTGCGAACAGGCTTATCTAATAGCGGCTCGATGTCCAATGTTTTAATCACATGGTTCATATGGCTATCATACTGTTCATCCGTTACCTTATATACTTTTTTCAGGAGACGGAAGGATTCTTGAACAGCGATATCCCACCATAATTGCGATCGTTGACCAAATACAACACCGATTGTCTGTACAAATCTTTCACGCTCTTTATGAGGATTCATTCCATTTACAATCACTTCTCCAGATGTGGGAGTTAGGATTCCTGTCAGCATTTTAATCGTGGTTGACTTTCCGGCACCATTCTCACCGATATAGCCTACCATTTCACCTTTTCGGATTGAAAAATTAATATCATTCACCGCTGGAACCACTTTATAATTCCGCGTTAACAAGTCCCTAAATGCCCCTTTTAAGCCTGTTCGGCTAGAATAGGCTTTAAACTCCTTTCGAAGCTGTTTTACCTCGATTACATTTTCCATTTTTCGAACCCCCTAACGCTTTTCTCTAATGATTTAGTTTAGCTAAATCACAACGTCAACACAACTTTCTCGCATCCTTAGCAAATTATCTAAATGTTAAAACAGCTAAAGGTCAATGAAAAAAGTGCTAGAATGGGAAAGAGACCATTTTAGGAGGGTAAAAAATGCAATTTACTAATTCTGAACGAATACATACTGAAGCATTAGAACACATTGTCGGTGGGGTTAATAGCCCATCCCGATCCTTTAAAGCTGTAGGCGGTGGTGCACCTGTTGTAATGGAACGTGGCCAGGGCGCTTATTTCTGGGATGTAGACGGTAACCAATATATCGATTATCTTGCAGCCTATGGTCCAATTATTACCGGACATGCACATCCTCATATAACAGAGGCAATCAAGCGTGCTGCCGAAACAGGGGTTCTATATGGAACACCAACACCACATGAGGTGAAATTTGCAAAAATGATTAAGGAAGCTATTCCTTCATTAGATAAAGTTCGCTTTGTCAACTCAGGCACCGAAGCAGTAATGACCACAATCCGTGTTGCCCGTGCCTTCACAGGCCGTGATAAAATTATTAAGTTTGCTGGCTGTTATCATGGGCACTCTGATCTTGTCCTTGTTGCAGCAGGATCCGGGCCATCTACACTTGGAACACCTGATTCCGCTGGGGTTCCAAAAAGCATTGCCCAGGAAGTAATTACAGTACCATTTAATGATATTGAACCATTTAAAGAGGCATTGGAAAAATGGGGATCCGAAATCGCTGCGGTTCTAGTTGAACCGATTGTTGGAAACTTTGGGATTGTTGAACCAAAACCAGGGTTCTTACAGCAAGTCAATGATCTCACCCATGCTGCTGGTGCACTTGTCATTTATGATGAAGTAATCACCGCCTTCCGTTTTATGTATGGTGGAGCACAAGATTTATTAGGGATTCAGCCTGACTTAACGGCTCTTGGAAAAATAATTGGCGGCGGCTTACCGATAGGTGCCTACGGCGGACGAAAGGAAATCATGGATACTGTCGCCCCGCTTGGACCAGCCTATCAAGCAGGAACAATGGCTGGAAACCCTGCTTCCATGCTTTCCGGGATTGCATGCCTTGAAGTGTTAAAACAACAGGGAATTTATGATTACTTAGATCAATTAGGCGCGATGCTTGAAAAAGGGATCCTAGAGGCCGCTAAGGAATATGATATCAACATAACGATCAATCGATTAAAAGGTGCTTTCACTGTATATTTTACAAATGAAACAATCGTAAACTACGAGCAGGCTGAAAACACGGATGGTGAAATGTTTGCAAGGTTCTTTAAGCTGATGCTAAAGCAGGGAATTAATCTTGCCCCATCAAAATACGAAGCATGGTTCTTGACAATCGCACATACAAAAGAGGATGTAGAAGCCACATTACATGCAGTAAGAAATGCATTTTCTTCACTAAAATCCGAATAAATATGCATTTTTTATGCAACAAAAGGAAGTGGAAATCACTTCCTTTTATTTTTTTATTTTCTTGAAAACGTTTACAATAATACCTTACAGCATTTATTACTCCATATTTCCGCCTCATTTACCATCCAAAGTAATGTATATTTATTTGATTTCTGAAAATTCTTATGATAATATTAGCTTATTATTTTTTTCTTTTTATCCTTATCCTTATTACCTCATTAAAGCATCAACTATTTTCACCCAAAAACAGGATGATCACAATTTAAAAGATTCATAGGAGGTGAACGGCTTTAGCGGCTAAACCGATGAAGCCAAACAATATGACAAAAAAATGGTCCCCTTCCCAATTTAAAGATTTTCACAAACAGGAACATGATGCATGTGGAATAGTCGCCTGTCTTGAAAAGAGCAAAATTCCGACAAGAAAGAATATATTTGCTTGTATCGATGCTCTTGTGACGATGAATCATCGTGCCGGCTTTATTAACGGAGAGGGCGATGGTGTCGGAATCCATATGGATATCCCAACCGAGCTTTGGAAAGAAAAGCTTCTAAAGAACGATCTTGACCCGAACCTTGTTGATAGGGAAGAATTCGCTGTTGGTCACGTGTTTATCAGTCAAAATGTTGACTGGGAATCAACGAAACAAGAACTTGTAAAAAAACTTTCCAACCATGAATTAGAAATAGTTTTTGAAACAACTAATGTCACTGACTCCTCTGCCCTAGGTCCGATCGCTATTCAGGAAAATCCTGTGTTTTGGCAATTTGCTTGTTTGTCAACAACAAAGGGCCATGAATTAACAAAGATTCTTTTCGAAACCTTAATTGATTTTGAGTTAAATGAACACGTCCATGTGGCATCACTTAGTCATCATCAAGTGGTCTACAAAGTAATGGGTGCCGGGGATATTCTCCCTCGTTACTACCATGACTTAGCAAATCCACTTGTAGCATCAACCATGACATTGGGTCATAATCGTTATTCTACTAACACTCTTTCAAGCTTTTTCCGGGTACAGCCCTTTAGCGTCCTTGGTCATAATGGAGAAATTAACACCATTTCAAAACTCCGCGATGAAGCACGAATGATCAATGTACCACTAGTCAAAGACGGTAGTGATTCCCAAGATTTAAGTCGAACCATGGAAACACTAATTTGCCGTGATGGGTATACTTTGTTTGAAGCAATGGATCTCTTGTTTCCGCCAATTATTAATGAAATCAAGGCCTATCCTAAACACTTGCAAGATTTATATACGTACCTTCGCGAAGCATGGGGACATTTTGCCCAAGGGCCAGCTGGAATTATTTCCCGTTACGGGGAAGAAGCCGTATTTAGTGTCGATGCACTTGGCTTACGTCCACTTTGGATGCTAGAAACAGAAAGCTCCTACCTCTTTTCTTCTGAACCAGGAATTATTCCTTCGACAGAGTATGTTAACGATCCGAAACCATTGGCACCGGGTGAAAAGGTTGGATTTAAGTGGAACGGAGAAAAATTAGCAGTTTACGAGCAAAACAGTTTCCAAGAAGAAGTGTACCAGCGCTTTTCTTTGCGCTTAAATATCGAGGAATCAAGAGGACGCTTGCAGCCGCCTGCTTTAGCTAAAACGGTTACGATGAATTACCCTGACAAAATCCATAATGGACAATATAAGGCCTTTGGCTGGGAGAGGGATCATATCCAGTTAATTGAACAAATGGCCGAAAAAGGGGTTGAACCCATTCGTTCATTAGGACATGACGCACCACTTGCGGCCTTGAACCCTGAACGCGTGAATATCGCTGATTATATCAAAGAAAGTGTTGCCGTTGTCACCAATCCTGCCATTGACCGTGACCGGGAAACAGAGCATTTCTCCACCCGTGTTATTATCGGCAAACGTCCAACTTTATTTTTTAAAGAAGAAACGGAAACAGTTGTTGAGCTAACCACACCACTTCTAGTGGAAGGAAAAATAGGTTTTGCCTGTTCGGAAGTCAGTGGTCAGCCAAGCTATGATCAAGTTGTTCAGCATTTTCACCAGCAAAAATTATCTGCCTATATTTCTACCACATTCAAAAAGGATGAAAATGTAGACGATGCATTAAAAAGGCTCGCTAATGAAGCAGTTCAGTCTGTTCAGGCTGGGAAAACGTTACTTATTTTGGATGATGCAAAGTCCCATCAAGAGGATTTATATTGGATGGACCCACATCTTGTTATTTCTGCAATCGATCATGCGTTAGTAAAGGCTGAAGTAAGAAGAGATTGCTCCATTTTGTTACGTTCTGCAGCGATTCGCTCGCTTCATGACATTATTACTGCCTTTGGTCTCGGTGCAGATCTAATTAGCCCATACTACATGTTCTTAACCGTACTTGATGAATCGGAAAAACCGTTATTAAATCTTTATAACGCTCTAACCAAGGGACTGGAAAAGGTAATCTCGACAATTGGCATTCATGAGCTCCGCGGTTATGGCAGACTGTTCTCTAGCATTGGTTTACATGAAGAAATCGCAAAGGTTTTAAACATTGTAAACTTCTTTGGTTCACAAGAACTCAAAACTGACTTTGAAGCGATGAAGCTTGATGCATTGAAAAGAGCGGAAGATTACCAGAATGAGAAAGAAAGGGTCGGAAAAACCTTTCACCTCTTCCCAAGGATTTGGAAAGCAATCGGCGAGGTGGCTGCAACAGGTGACTACAGTGCATATCGTGATAAAATTTCTGAACAAGAAACGGAAAACCCAACAACGATTCGCCATTTAGTTCAGCTAAAGAAGAGCAATAAATCAATTGCACCAAGTGAAGTCAATCTAAGTGTCGGTGATCATGATTTACCGTTTCTGATTTCTTCCATGTCATTTGGTTCGCAGAATGAGACAGCCTTTAGAGCCTATGCTGAGGGGGCAGACCGCTTAAATATGGTCAGTCTGAATGGTGAAGGCGGCGAAATCAAGGATATGCTTGGCAAATATCCGAAAACACGCGGACAGCAGATCGCATCCGGCAGGTTTGGGGTAAACGCTGAGCTGTTAAATTCTTCTAATCTATTAGAAATAAAGATTGGTCAAGGGGCGAAACCGGGAGAAGGCGGTCATTTGCCAGGTTCTAAGGTTACCGCAAAGGTTGCTGAAGCACGGAATGCTACACTTGGCTCTGATTTAATTTCACCATCAAACAACCATGATATTTATTCTATTGAGGATCTGGCACAAATGATTCTTGAGTTGAAAACAGCAAACGACCAGGCAAAAATTGCTGTTAAAGTACCAGTTGTGCCGAATATTGGAACCATTGCTGTTGGGATTGCAAAAGCCGGTGCCGACATTATTACCCTCAGTGGTTTTGACGGCGGAACAGGTGCGGCGAGAATTCATGCCTTGCAATACGTCGGATTGCCGGTAGAGATTGGTGTAAAAGCAGCGCATAACGCCCTTTTAGAGAGCGGTCTCCGCCATAAGGTAGAGATTTGGGCTGACGGCGGTATGAAGAGTGCCATGGACGTCATCAAAATTATGCTTCTTGGTGCCAATCGTGTGGGCTTTGGAACATTATCGATGCTCGCTATTGGGTGTACCACCTGTCGCGGCTGTCATTTAGATACTTGCCATGTTGGGATTGCCACCCAAATTGAATCAGAAGCACAAGCCAAAGAGCATGGACTAAGACGCTTTATTCCGCGCCAATTAGAATTAGCCGTTCAAGGAATCATGAATCTTTTTACTGCTTTTGGAACAGAATTAAAAGCTCTTGCTGCTTCATTAGGAATCAAAAACTTACAGGAAGCTGTCGGTCATTCCGAATTATTGGAGCAAGCAAAAGGAAAGCAGCAGCTAAGCCTGTCTTATCTTCTAAAGCCACTTGAAATTAGCCAATTCGCAAAAGTGGAAGCATCGAAATCAATTGAAGAAGTTCAAATGCAGGTAGCTGCAGGCGCAGAATACCTTGATGCAAGTGTAGAACAACTCCTTTCTTCTCGTGAATTCGTAAGTGTTACGTCCGAACAGCGCGTGTTAGGAAGCCGTGTTTCCTGCCACCGTGTCCGTGGAAGATTAGATGGGTCCTACAAACAACTGCCGTCTGTACAGCTTAAGTATAAGGAGGGCTCTATTCCCGGTAACGGCTTAGGCGCCTATAATAGTGAAGGAATTGAAATCACTGTTAACGGCGGCGGTCAAGACGGTGTTGGAAAAACCTCTTTTGGCGGAAATATTCATGTCCTTAAGTCTAAAGGGAAAAATGGCCTTATGCTAAATGGTTCTGTTGGAAAAGGTTTTGGATACGGCGCACAGAAGGGGCTGCTTGTTGCCCAAGGTAATGCTGATGCCCGTGCCGGAATCCGCCTCTCCGGAGCAGATTTAATTATCGGCGGCGGGATGAAACAACCGCTACCTGAAAAGGAAGCCGGAAACATTGCAGCTAATGCCAATATTAAAGGCTTTGCCTTTGAATATATGACAAACGGTCGCGGGTTAGTTTTAGGCGACCCAGGTCCTTGGATCTGTGCCGGTATGACCGGCGGTGTCGTTTATGTCCGCCAGCTCCCTGCTATGGGCTTGACAAAGGACGCCTTAAAAAGACGAATTGCCAAGGGTGCGAAAGTATCTGTTGTTGACTTAAATGAAAAAGGCAAACAGGATATTAACGAACTTCTTGGAAAATATACCGATATACTTGAGCAAAATGGTCAACTTGAGGAAGCAGGTCAGCTTCGCGGTCTTTTAACAGACCCGGAAAATCACTTTATCCAAATCCTGCCAGTCAAAGAACAAGCTGATCCGTCCGTTTCCACAGAATGATATAAGAAATACGGATGATCCCTGGGGCTGGATGATTTTCAACTTCTATGTTTACGATTTAATCTAAAAAACGTCCGCTGTTTAGCGGACGTTTTTTGAGGTACATAAACCTATAACATTACGAATATAAATTCATATACTTTCTCTTGATAAAATGGTTTAATCCATGTATAGTACATATTTGTTCTTCAGTGAGCAATATAAAAGAAAACGACTATTTTTTGAAAGGAATTCAATTGGAATGAAGTTAGGTGCCCGCATTTTAAAAACGGGAATAGCTATTGTTTTATCCCTTTACTTAGGTCTATTGCTGCACTCACCCTCCCCTGTATTCGCTGGGATCGCAGCCATTTTTGCCATTCAGCCAACCATCTATCGGTCCTATTTAACGATTATTGAGCAAGTTCAAGGAAATCTCATTGGGGCAATACTTGCAGTCATCTTCGTCCTTCTATTAGGAAATCATATTATTGTCATTGGTTTGGCGGCTATCGTTGTCATTATTATTAATCTTAAATTAAAGCTAGAGAATACCATTGGACTTACGCTCGTCACACTCATTTCGATTATGGAAACACAAAGCGGCAATTTTATTCAGTTTGCTGGAATCCGTTTCTCAACTATTATGATTGGAGTATTTTCAGCATTTATTGTTAATCTCGTGTTTATGCCGCCAAAATATGAAAATAAGCTTTATTCTAAAATCGTTGATGCAACCGAGGAAATTATTAAATGGATTCGACTAAGTACACGACATGATTATGACCATCAGCAGCTAAAAACAGATATAAAGAAATTTAAAGAAAGTATCAATATGATGGATTTGTTTTATAAAATGTTGAAGGAAGAACGCTATTATTTGAAAAAAAATCTTCCGGAAAAATCGCGTAAGCTTGTGATTTATCGACAATTAAATGTAACCGCAAAAAAAGCTCTCGATACGTTAAAAAGATTACATCGTTATGAAAATGAACTGTTACAGCTTCCTGAAGACTTTAAGCAATCGATTCAAGAACAAGTCGACAGCCTCATCTATCATCATGAACAAGTCTTACTGAGATTCATAGGAAAGATTCCCACTCCTGCTCCAAATCCTGAAGAGAATCTTTACCTAAATAAGCAGGAACTTTTCGACTACTTTTTAGCCCATCAAAAGGAAACTGCCGAACAAAATAGCCCACATCACTACCATACCATGCAAATTGTCGCTTCTATTATTGATTACGGTGAACAGGTAGAACATCTCGATACTCTAATCACCAGCTTCCATTCCTTTCATCACAACGAAATATCAATAGAAGTAGAAAATGCCGATTAAAAAAGAACCCGTTGCGGATCACATTACTCCGCAACGGGTTCTTTCTGTTCTAACTGCTGCACCTGAAATAAATTATAATAATTTCCACGCTTATTCATTAGTTCCTCATGTGTCCCAATTTCTACGATTTGACCGTGTTCAATTAGAACAATCCGATTGGCATGTGTAATCGTTGATAACCTGTGTGCGACAATGAAGGTGGTTCGATCCTTAGCCAGCTCTTCTAGTGATTCCTGGATCGAATGCTCGCTTTCTAAATCCAGTGCTGATGTTGCCTCATCAAGAATTAAGATGGGAGGATTTTTTAAAAATACCCTAGCAATTGCAACCCGTTGCTTCTGACCTCCGGAAAGCTTCACACCTCTTTCCCCCACCTTGGTGTTGTATCCATCTGAAAGATTTAGAATAAATTCATGGGCATTTGCTGCTTTAGCTGCTTGAACGACCTCTTCTTCAGTGGACCCCGGTTTTCCCAATAAAATATTGTCGATAACGGATTCGCTGAAAAGAATATTATCTTGAAAAACCACGCCAATTTTATCACGGAGCGTTTGAACCTTAAATTGACGAAGATCCACCCCATCTAAGGTAATTCTTCCTTTGGTGACATCATAAAATCGGGGAATCAAACTGACAAGCGTCGATTTTCCGCCGCCGCTCATTCCAACCAGCGCAATCGTTTCTCCCCTTTTTACATCTAAATGAATCTCTTTTAGGACCATTTCATCTTCTTTATCATACGAGAAAGAAACATGTTCAAAGGAGATATCCCCTTTTACATTGCTGCACACCCTCGCATTTGGCTCATCAACAATATCATATTTCTCATCTAAAAATTCAAATACACGGTCCATGGAAGCGAACGATTGCGTAATGGTGGTAGAAGAATTCACTAACCTTCTTAACGGATTATAAAGTTTATCAATATACGCAAAAAACGCAACCATTGTTCCTAATGACAATTGCTGCTGAATGACAAGATAGGCAGAGTATCCGATAACAATTAAAGGGGCAATATCTGTAATCGTATTGACTACTGCAAATGACTTAGCGTTCCAGCTTGTGTGCTGTAAAGCTTTTTCTAAAAAGTTTTTATTCTGCTTATCAAACTGTGTCTGCTCGTACTCTTCAATCGCAAAGCTCTTGATGACCGGCATTCCCTGCACTCGTTCATGCAAATAGCTTTGCACCTCCGCCAGTGCCTGCGATCTCTTCCTTGTTAAATGACGAAGATTACCAAAAAAGTATCGAACAGAAAAGGCGTATAGCGGGAAGAGCAGGATCGATACGACTGTTAATTTCACATTCATATAAAACATAAGAATAATAGCAAGGATAATAGTGGCAATATCAAGCCAAAGATTCATTAATCCTGATATTACAAAGGTCTTTGTCTGTTCCACATCATTAATGACACGTGAAATAATTTCCCCTGCTCTGGTATTGGAATAATACTTGAAGCTTAACTTTTGGATATGGGTGTACATCTGATCGCGAATATCATATAAAATTTTACTAGCCGTCCACTGGGCATAATATTGGCGATAATACTCAATCGGCGGTCTTAGGATGACAAAAACGACAATCATGACTACCATAATGAGCATAAGTTTATTAATTTTCCCATCATGGGATAGGGTTTTATTCCCAACAATATCATCAACCACATACTTAATTAACATCGGGATGATCAACGGGATGGAAAACTTTATTACCCCTATAATGACTGTCCCGATAATCTGCAGTCGATATGGTTTCACAAATTGAAGATATCTGCGAATACTATTCAAAGTAATAGATGCCCCTTCCTTCAGAACATACGAACACCTGTTGATATAACAATCAACAGGTGTTATGTTTCTAACGTCTGTACGTTAGATATCGTTCATACCAAATATCAATAAAATCTGGTGCAAACGGGCCATTCCGCTGCCGAATCCATTGAATTAATTTTTCCACATTTCTTTTTAAAATTTGATCAATCGCATCTGGATAATTCATTTCACGGCGATGGCGTTCATATTCATCCTCGTCTAGTAAATTAAAGGTCATATCAGGATACACCTTGATATCAAGGTCATAATCAATATACTTTAGTGCCTCACCATCAAAAATGAATGGTGAACTGATATTACAGTAATAATAAATGCCGTCTTCACGAATCATTCCTATGACATTGAACCAGTACTGTGAGTGGAAGTAGCAAATTGCCGGTTCCCTTGTAATCCATGTTCTGCCATCTGATTCTGTAACAAGAGTTCGGTCATTTCCACCAATCACCAAATTCTGTGACCCTTTTAAAACGGTTGTTTCCTCCCAGACGCGATGGATGTGCCCATTATGCTTATAGCTATGTATTTGCATTGGTTCACCTTCGATGGGTACGCCCATGTTCTCCCCTACCTTCATTCCTGAACGCTTTGCAACCTATTCCTAAACCTTTACTAATTAATGATAAGAGGTAACAAAGTAAAATTCCTATTTTTTATTATTATAACGGTTAAGGACAGAATTTAAAACAAAAGAGCCACAATTCAAGTGGCTCTTTGTAAAAATTTGCGAATTTATTGTGGAAATGGGGCAGAACACGGCTAAAGTGCCTGATTTTCTTTCTAAAAATTAGATAGACGTGGTTAAGTTTGTTTCTCGATAGGAATTAATAACCTCTTCTGTTTGCTTCTCAAAAATGTGTTGAATCTCTTTCAGCTCTTTTTTCATCAAGAGAATATCCTTTTGAATACTATCGAGGTCTGTGGCATTCTCTAAGGTTTGAAGCTCTTCTTCAATTTGTTGGCAACGCTCGAGTTCTGTTTGAAGGTATAGTAATTTTTCCATTGTCGCCATTTGTTCGGAAACCAATCGGTTAAACTGATCCATTTCCCTCACCGCCTTATTTTTTTAAGCTATACTATGTATTCTTTTCCAACTGCTGATTTCCTTTGACTACTTATGTAAAAAGGGAGGAAGTTTTGTCGAAAATCGAAAAGCGGAAGCGCCCTGCATTACAGGAAGAAGGCACTCTTTAACGAAAAAGAGCGCCTCCCTAGTGATTAAGTATATTTATTCTTGTCCAAATTGACCTGCGTTTTGGTTTTTACGAGCTTCAGCAGCTTGGTTTTGCTTTCTTACTTCTTGTGCATTTGTTTCACTGCCAAATTCAGTTCCGAACTGACCTTGTGAACCGCCTTGTGCAGATTGAGCATTTTGCTTTCTTACTTCTGCAGCATTTGTTTCACTTGCGAATTCAGTACCAAATTGACCTGCAGAGCCTGCACCAGCAGATCCCGCATTTTGTTGTCTTACTTCCTGGATATTTGTTCCAGCTGAAGTTTTGTTTGGCTGTTGATTGAATTTTGCCATGGTTATCACCTCCACGAATATAATGTATCCATGCATCGTGGAGATTATCCATTAAAATTACTATTTAGAAATAACTTATACGAGTAATGAAATTCCGCCATCAACAATAATGGTCTGCCCTCTAATCATACTTGATTCATCGGATAAAAGGAACATGATGCTATTCACCATATCATCAATTTCTACCATTCTTCCTGCTGGGGTTTTTTCTTTCGCTTCTTGAAGAAGTTCTTCTCGATTAGGGAAATGCTTCAATGCTTCTGTATCCACTGCGCCGCCGGAAACAGCATTAACAATAATATTTTTCGATGCCAATTCAACCGCTAAATATCTTGTTAATGCCTCAAGGGCTGCTTTTGATACACCAACTACTGTGTAATTTTCTAAATAGCGAATGGATCCAAGCGAACTGATGCTGACAATTTTCCCGCCGCCATTTCTTTCCATCAATTTTGCCGCTTCTTGAGCACAGAATAACAAGGCTTTACTATTAATATTTAAAGTCCAGTCCCAGTGTGACTCTTCCAGTTCCATGATAGGTCGCTGCACACCTGATGCGGCATTATTGACAAATATATCTAAACGACCGTATTCCTGGTCGATTTGAGCAAACATATCTCTAATTTTAGCCACATCTCCCACATTGGCTTTAACAATTAATACCTTTCGACCCAGTGCTTCAATTTGTTCAGCCACTTCTAGAGCAGATTTTTTACTTCTCGCATAATTAATCACGATATCATATCCGGCTTCTGCTAACCTAAGTGCGGTTGCCTTGCCAATTCCTCTGCTGCTGCCTGTTATTAATGCTACTTTTTGTGTCATTTTCTCTATTCCCTTCTTCATGTACAGTTTTGTTACTATTTTATCTTTTCTAGGTATAGAAGACAATTTATAAAAGACACTAAGGGCAAATTAATCATTTGGGAGGAAGATGTAGGCTATGTATGATGGACGAGATATGACTGAGCTTTCGATGATGGGGAAATCTGATTGGGAGGATTCGGAGCTTGCCTTTTTTCATCATTCCTTGCAGCAAATTGCCCCCTATTTAAACAGTGAAGGGCAGACCATTCATCGAGAAATCATTGAAGAAATTGAAAGCCGCGGCGGGATTAAAATGTGAATGAAGAGAGACCGCGCGTTAGGACGGTCTCTTCTCTTACAAACTTTGATACAGTTTAAACATTTTTTGATATGGAACCGGGAAGGCATATTCTTTCATTTCTTCAAAGGAAGCCAGCTTCCATTCGTCGGTTTCCGTAAATTCAGAAGTAATGGTCCCAGTGTATACTTTCAAATTCCAAACTAAATGGGAAAATACATGGTCAATTTGACCAATGATTTGCTCAAGCTTGATATCCAAATCAAGGGTTTCGTTAAAACGGGTAACTATATGCTCCCGATCGTTTAGCATGGGATGATGGAGCTCGATTGTTGGGAATTCCCATAAATTCGCAAGCAGCCCATTTTTAGGGCGCTTATGAATTAAAAATTTACCGGATGTATCCGTAATGATTGCTGAGGCCAGTTGGACATCACGCGTCTTCGTTTTTTTCGTTTTTACCGGCAGCTCATTTTGGACCCCTGCAAAGAAGGCCTGGCAATGTTCGCGGACCGGACATAATAAACAGGAAGGAGATGTCGGAGTACAAACCAACGCCCCTAATTCCATTAACGCCTGATTAAATGCGGATGGGTCCTCATGGGAAATTAATCCCCGCACGACTTGTTCAAAGATCTTTCGGGATGAGGGTTTAGCAATGTCATCCCAAATGGAGAGAATTCGTGATAAGACCCTCATCACATTTCCATCAACTGCAGGCTCTGGGATTCCGTAGGCAATACTTAGAATCGCACCTGCTGTATAGGGCCCTACCCCTTTAAGTTCTGCGATTTCCTTTGGTGTATTTGGCACCTCTCCGTTATATTTTTCTTTTACTTCCTTAACCGCAGATTGCAGGTTTCGCACTCTTGAATAATATCCGAGCCCTTCCCAAGCTTTAAGCACTTTATCTTCGTCCGCTTCAGCCAAATCATCAATTGTAGGAAACCATTCAATAAAACGATTAAAATACGGGATGACGGTGTCGACTCTTGTTTGCTGCAACATAATTTCTGAAACCCATACCTTATATGGATCTTGGTCTATGCGCCAAGGCAAGTCACGCTGTTCATTTTTAAACCAGGCTATTAAATCATTTTGAAAAGCATTTATATTGATATTTTTGAAAATTTCGTGTCCAATTAACATATAATTAGTGCCTCCAAATTGTTAAAAAGGGTATAATAATAAGACATTTTCGTTTTACGATAAGCTAATTTATTTCTTTTGACAAGAAATTTATTAAAGGAGGATTTTCCTTTTGGATACTGGAACACATGTTGTAATGGGGATTGCCCTGGGTGGGCTTGCAACCTTGGATCCATCCGTCGCCGCCAGCCACGCTACTGCAACCAGTGTGTTAATTGCCACGATTGCAGGTTCACAAATACCAGATATCGATACAGTGTTAAAACTAAGAAATAATGCCATTTACATTCGGAATCATCGTGGAGTGACACATTCCATACCTGCAGTGTTATTATGGCCGCTCCTCATTGTAGCTGTCATTTACCCTTTCTTTACATCAGCCAATTTATTGCATTTATGGGCATGGACGTTCGCAGCTGTGTTCATCCATGTATTTGTTGATATTTTTAATGCCTATGGCACGCAAGCGCTGAGACCTTTTTCTACAAAATGGGTAGCGCTCGGCGTCATAAACACCTTTGATCCGATTATTTTCGGCATTCATGTTATAGGGATATTTATTTGGATTTTAGGGGCAAATCCGGGCATTACCTTTTTATTAATGTATGCCGTCATCTTTACCTACTATATCAGGCGGTATCAAGCAAAGAAACGAGTTTTGGTTGGGGTAAGAGCCATTATCCCTGACGCCACAGAAATCATTATTGCACCAACCATGAGATATCATCAATGGCGAATTGCGGCCATGAATAACCAGCAATTTTTTGTCGGGAAAGCTGTTAAGGATCAAGTGGACATTCTTGACCGCTTTAACCGTATACCTGTCCCTCATACACCTGTTATCGAAGCAGCCAAAAAGGATAAGAATCTTTCAGCGTTTTTATCATTTTCCCCTGTATATCGCTGGGAAGTTGATGAGTACAATGATTTTTACGAAGTTCGTTTTATTGATTTACGCTACCGGAGTAATGGCCACTACCCCTTTGTGGCGGTTGTTCAATTAGACAGGGACTTAAATCGAATCAGTTCATATACGGGCTGGGTATTTAGTGAAAAGAAATTACGGAAGAAGTTGAGTATAATACCAAGCTAAAAAGCTTTGACTATGGTCATCGTTTTTTCCATTTTCTTTTAAAATAAGCTTCCTTCAAAGCGTGAATACTAACAGTACGTGGTAAGCACCCGCGGATGCTTTGCTTTTCACGTGTTTCTCATTCCCTAAATGGAGGTACCAGCATGAGAAATAAAGAAACAGGATTCCCTAATCAAAATAATAATAAGCTTGAGGGAGAGCCACGAGCAAAAGCAGAATATGCTTCAAAGAGAGCAAATGGTACGATTAATACCCATCCACAGAAGCGAATGCGCGCTTCTGGGGAGAGAGATGACGAATCACCGCAATATTAAAAATGAAAAGCCAGAGATTGAGTTCTCTGGCTTTTCATTTATTTTAACCACTTTAGTAAAGAAATCGGTAGTGCTTCTTCTTTTCCATCACCTTTAAGCCTGTAGCCCCATGCAAAAACGCCATTCATATAATCAATTTTAAAATATTGGCCAGGATCCCCTTCAATTTCATAAATCTCACCGGGTTTAAAAGAATCAGGATTCATTAAATACGCCCTGGCCATTTGCACTTTTCTTTCAAGAACAGCAAACTCATTGACCATTCCCAATTGCTCTGCTTTTCTAGCCTTTTCTTGTATGCTTGCAATTTCTTGCCTTAATTCATGTTCTGACATTGCACTGTAGCGTTTCTCCTGTTGCATCACTTTCACTCCCATTTATCCTTTTATTTTAGTATAGTAATATTTGTACAATTAATAAAGGTATAACTTTGAAAGGAGCCTATTAATGAAGACAATTATTATAACTGGAGCTGGTTCAGGGTTAGGAAAGGAATTAGCCATTCTTTTTTCACAAAAGGGCTATCACCTTTTATTAACTGGAAGAACTTTGGAGAAATTATCAAAGGTAAAAAAGGAAATTGAAACGATGGGTGGAAAGGCAGATATTCTCCAATTAGATATCCGGAACAATGAGGATATTGGAAGCAAAGTGAAAGAATTAAGCAGTAGATACACGATTTTCGGTTTGGTCAATAACGCTGGGATTGGGCATTTTGGCGCATTTACGGAAATAACTGAACAGCAAATCAGCCAAATGATTGATACAAATATCTTTGGGACTATTTTGATGACAAAGGCAGTCCTTCCTGTCCTGCAACACAATAATGCCGGGCAAATTATCAATATTGTCTCCACTGCCGGTTTAAGGGGCAAAGTGAATGAGGCTGTGTATGTTGCTAGCAAGTTTGCGATTAGGGGCTTTACAGAAAGCCTGCAAAAAGAATATGAAGGCAGCGGAATTAAGTTTAACGCTGTTTATATGGGCGGTATGAATACCCCTTTCTGGGACGAAAGCGACCATATAAAAGACAAATCCTCCCTAAGATCTGCCAAGGAAATTGCCGAAATCATTATGGGCCAGTTGGATCAAGATTCAATTGTAATCGAGAGGAAAAACTCATGACGTTTATTGTCATGAGTTTTCTAATTCAGCAAGAAACCTTTCAATTAGATCGAGTGAAAAACCTTTTCTATATAAAACCTGTTTCATCTTTTGCTGATACTCATACCCAACTAATTGGGAAAATTTCCGATGCGCCTTTTCACCTTGATGTCTGATGGCATTCATCTCTTCATCAGCCTCTTTAGGCATTTCTATTTCACTGATAACCATAGCTATTACCTCAAAAGAATACCCTTTTCTAATCAAGACATTCTCAAGCTTTTGTTTTTGAATTTTAGGTGATTCCTTTGCATACTTTTGAAGTAGCTTTTTGCTTAGCTTCGTTGCTTTTTCAATCTGCTGCTCTAAGGGAAATTCTTCTAGGGCGCGTTGGAGAATCTTCTCTTCCATTCCCTTTTCCCTTAATTCCATTTTGATGACATTAGGGCCTTTATCAGTTGTATTCGCTAGTGTCCTTACGAAGGCTAACGCAAATTCCTCATCATTGATGTATTTTTGAGCGGTCAACCTATGTATGACTTCTTTTATGATTGGTTCGTCTATTTCCTTTTTTAGAAGGTAATCCTTAATCTCTTTTTCCGCTCTCATTCTTCTTGCCAAATAATTTACGGCTAGGTTGTAGGCCTTGCGAATGTCATCTTGGTATTGAATTTCTAAGAGTGAAAAATCATCAAGCTCCATTCCCTTTTTTAATTGATGTTTGATGAATACATCACTATCAACACTAAATGCAAATTCTTCGCCTTTGCCATAATCCATGAACACATTAAAACGATCTTTATTTTTCTGCTGCGTGGTGATCTTTGTTATAATGGCCAATTCCTTCACCTCAGCATTACTTTATCATAATTTACATTGCTAGTTCGATGTAAATAAATATATTTTCCACAAATTAGTATCATTCCTTTTCGAATAGGTAAAAATGGAAATGAGTTTTTTTCTACTTCGCTTGATGACGATTGACTATTAATTGTTGAAAGGAATGAGCAAAATGGCAGAAAAGAAGAAAAAGGATAGGGATAGAGGCAAGTATACGCTTTCGAGCATGCAGGAAGTATCCTATCAAAGGGAATTTAAAATGGCTGACCGTGCTGGCGGTTATCATGACAGAAAAACAAAGCTTTAATTCGCTTAAAGATTTTTCCACTAATGAACCTCTTCCTACCTGTAAAAGCTAGTAATGAGGAGCGATTCCGGCTCCTTATTATGTTTACACATGAAAGGGGTTTTTCTAATGGGTCGGTCACGAGGACAAAGAAGTCGCGATAAAAATAAAGCATCACTTCCACAAGTGCCGAAAAGCATGAAATCTGATGGAATGGATGTAGAGTATTCACAAGAATTAGCAGATAACGCGGACTTGGAAGCACAAGCCCGCGCGAATGCGGCTAACCAGCGCGCCCGAAAAGGCAAGTAATCCTCTCTAAAGAAAAGTGGAAGCAGGTTTGGCCTGCTTCCACTTGATTAGAATTACTTCCTATTTGATACAATGGACTCGAAATTTTCTGTATAGCCGACTAAATCACCCCACTCCATTAAATCTTCATCGGAAATCTTCCACGTATGTTTGTCTGAGTCATTACGAATAACGGCAAAATGTCGTGGGTCTGTAGAATAAACGTGAAAGCCTGCTTTTTTCGATTGATCAATAAACCAGTAATCCTCGGCACGATTTACCTTTTCAAAGCGAACATAATGAAAAATGTCTTTCCTAAACAGTAACGTTGCTCCTGCAACCGTATCTGTCATAGAATTCTCTGTACCATTCACATGAATCAAGGCTTTTTTATTTTTAAAATAAATATAGTAAGAGCTTTTTCCAACGATTGAAACCTGTTTATTAGTAAAAGATTCGATTGAACTTGCAATATATTCGGGACCGTAATAATCATCGTCATCAAATTTCGCAATAATATCATATCCTGCGTTCATTACCCCAAAATTTAAGCAATCCCCCAGTGTTGCTTTTTCATGCAATTGAAATACCCGGACATTAGAATAATTTTGGGCCTTTTTGATCCATTGGTCAATATCCATCGAATCCCTATTCAGGATAATGATCAATTCTTTATCTGGCCAGGTTTGTTGTTGGTAATTTCTGAAGACATTATCGATGCTCTCTTCTCTTATCGTACACGTTATAATAGAAACCACATTTTTCACTCCTTCAACTATTAGGAATTTATAACCTGCTTTAAAAAGTTTGCTAAATTGGGATAGCCGCTTAGACTTTTTGTATCAGTAAGGAGTTCTTTCCGCTGCTCTGAAGTAAAGCCTGAAGCACCTAAGATATTGAAATGACGGATATCGACTTGGAGCATCAGGATGATGGTTTCAAGTATATGGACAAATTTTTCTTGAAATTTTTTAAACTGTTCAGGGCTCGATTGTCCAAGTGCTTTATATTCTCGTAAAATCTTACTCATCGTTAGGAGATCAGTAAGTCCGGTAAGCTCAAGTCCTAGGATGAGGACATCAACATCATGATGTTTGATCGTAAACAGGCCAAAGTTTCCAACTGCTTCCTTCCATTTACTTTCGCCAACGGGATGCTCCTGATGGTAGGTAATTAATTGTTCGCTGACCATGTACTCCGCACCCATTTTGTATAACCGGTATCCTAATTCCCAGTCTTCATAACCATAGTGATAAAACTCTTCATCAAACCCACCAGCCTGGACAATCAATTCCTTCTTGATCGAGACATTCCCGGTTAGAAAGGCCATCCATGGAAACGCAAAGCCTTCTAAATCATTTCCGTAATTTCTTATTATTTGCCGAAACCACGGGAAGGCATTAAAGGCAAGATCTCGATAGGTGTTACGAGTTAAATCGTCTTTATTTAATAATGGGAATGGTTGATCAAGATTGCCATTACGGTTACGAAATCTCGTATATATTTCCTTATTATTTTTGGTTAAATCTGTAATTTCATCTATTTTTTTCTCAGAGAAGGCCGGGAAAACACATGAATAAAGTGCTTTGGAATGCATAACCCCAGACAAAATGAGGTTATTCTTGGTTTGGTGATGCTTATAGTGATTAGCAACAAAATCGGGTTCCACCATCATTTCTGCATCAAGAAAAATCAGCAGGCTTCCTCTTGCAGAGCGAATACCTAAATTCCTGACCTTTGCCCTCCCCAACTTTTCTTTACTATGGATATATTTAAAATGGTATTGCGGGGAATACCCTTTTAGTTGATCGTCCGTTTGATCTGTAGAGGCATCATTAATAAAGATTACCTCCATTCTTGCTGGATGAAAGGTTTGGAGTTCAAGTGAATAGAGGGTAAATAGATTAAGCGGATATTTATTTTGTGATGGGATAATAATACTAACTTCAATATCGTGATTGTCCTTATTAACTGGGGATACTTCCGCATCGGTACTTATTGGGGGATATTGCTTCATCTTTTTTCGCGTATTTTCATTTTTAAAGCTTTTTGACCATGTAAAGCTGTTTTCTAACATGACGCACCCCTTCATTTTTTGTTTTCATCAAATAACTAGTCCCATTGGTCGAGCTTTTACACAATATGATAACCATTTGATTTTGACTAAACTTAAGCCTAGTTTAGGTGATTTCGGATGCAATTTGTTTTGGAGAAAACAAAAAAAGAGCATGAGAGGCTCTTTCCTGAGGGATTTATTTTTATATTGTTAATGCCGTTGACCGGGGAGCAGCAGCATTGTTTTTACACACGTAAACCAAATCCTCGATGACAGCACTTGCCGTTGGAAACATCCCAGCACCTGGTCCTTGAAGCGTGATTTCACCAACAATGTCAGATTGAATACTAACAGCATTTTGTACCCCTTCCACATGGTAAAAAGGATGATCCCTTCCAATCAGTGCCGGTTTAACTGTCGCTTTAATTTGATCACCCGATCTGCTAATAGTGGCAATATGTTTATACTTTAACCCTATTTTTTCTGCCGATTCAATCATTTCACTTGTGATGGTTGTAATCCCTTCCCGCTCCACTTCATGCCAATTTGGTTCATCTCCAAAGGCGATTCTGCTAAGAATCATGGTTTTATAAAAAGCATCAAACCCTTCGACATCATTTGTGGGATTAGCCTCGGCAAACCCGTTCACTTGGGCTAATTTCAGTGCCTGTGCAAATGATTGCTTTTTCTCACGCATTTCAGACAGAATGAAATTCGAAGTCCCATTCAGGATTCCTTGAACTTGTTTTACACGATTGATATTTAATAATTGTCTTAGTGTTTGAATAACCGGAATCCCACCGGCGACTGTTGCTTCATAGCCAACCGATACATTATTTTCATTCGCTAGCTCCAACAGCTCTTTTCCATGATGGGCAAACATTTCCTTATTAGCGGTAATAACATGACAGCCATGTTCAATTGCCTTTTTCAAAAATGAAAAGGGCGGTTCTCTGTCGACGATGGCTTCGACAACAATATCAAGCTGCGGAAGGCGGAGAATTTCTGCAAATTCTGTAGTAACAAGAACCTCCTCACTAATATTTCTTGGCTTTTGCTTGTTTTTTATCAGAACAGCCGCCACTTCCACTTTTTTCCCTAATACCGCTGTTAACACCTCCGCATGAGATTGAATCGTCCGATAAACTCCTTCACCAACCGTTCCAAAACCTAGAATTGCCACTTGTAATACAGCCATGGTCATTCGCCCCTTTCATTTTTTTGTATACAGGAAAAGCCCTCTTCATAAGAAGAGGGCTAGATTCCTCCCCTTATCTTTCAGGTTAAAATTAACCTGCAGGAATTAGCACCTTTTCAAGGAATACCTTGATGGTTGCCGGGCTTCATCGGGCCTAGTCCCTCCGCCGCTCTGGATAAGAGTTTTATTTAATTTTTCTTTAAATTTCCAAAGTTATAAAAAGAATATTAGCTGAATCTTCTGGTAATGTCAATAGGTTCTTATTAACCTTGCTCAGCATTATTCTTCCAATTTCCCCTCAGCAAGGATAATTTGTTTCATCACCTGTTCAGGAGCTGTACCGCCAAAGCTGTTTCTCACGGCCACAACATGCTCAGGAGCCAATACCTGATAAATATCGTCCCCAAATAATGCACTGAACTCTTGATATTCCTCAAAACGTAAATCCAATAAAAATTTGTTGTTTTGAATAGCATACAACACTATTTTTCCAATTACTTCATGGGCTTCACGGAACGGCAAGCCTTTTCTAACCAAATAATCAGCAATATCTGTTGCATTGGAAAAATCATTGTTGATTGCCTTACGCATCACATCTTTCTTGACCGTCATCGTTTCGATCATTGGTGCCAAAAGCTTTAAGGAGCCTTCTAGTGTTTCCACTGTGTCAAACATACCTTCCTTATCTTCTTGCAGATCCTTGTTGTAGGCGAGTGGCAAGCCCTTTAAGACGGTCAATAAGCCGATTAAATTCCCATAAGTACGGCCTGTTTTCCCTCTAAGCAGCTCCGGTACATCCGGGTTTTTCTTTTGTGGCATGATACTTGAGCCTGTGCAGAATGAATCATCCAACTCCACAAACTGAAATTCCTGGCTTGACCAAATGACCAATTCCTCAGAAAGTCTTGAAATATGTGTCATGATGATGGAACCAATCGATAAAAATTCTAGAATAAAATCACGGTCACTTACCGCATCCATACTGTTGGGATAAACAGTTTCAAATCCGAGCAGCTCGGCCACACGTTCACGGTCAATCGGGAAGGTTGTCCCTGCCAGGGCACCTGAACCCAGCGGAAGCCAATTAATTCGTTTTAACGAGTCGATTAATCTTTCTTTATCACGTTCAAACATCCAAAAATAGGCCATGAGATGATGGGCAAACGAAACCGGCTGGGCCCGCTGTAAATGCGTATACCCAGGAATTAATGTTTCTACATTTACTTTTGCTTGAGAGATCAATGCCTGCTGGACATCCTCAAGTAATTTTATTAGTTCTGTTGTTTTTGTTCGTAAATATAGATGCATATCGGTCGCCACTTGATCATTTCGGCTGCGTCCCGTATGAAGCTTGCCGCCGACAGGGCCTATTTTTTCAATTAATAATTTTTCAATATTCATATGAATATCTTCATCGGCTACTGAAAATTCAACCTCGTGATTATCTACCATCTCTTTTATGGATAGGAGACCATCCTTAATTTTCTCAGTATCATCCATTGGAATAATGCCGCATTCCCCTAACATTTGAACATGGGCAAGGCTGCCGGCAATATCCTCTTTTGCTAGTTTTTGATCAAAAGTGATAGAAGCTGTGAATTCTTCAACCAATTTATTTGTTTCTTTCGTAAAACGTCCGCCCCATAGCTTAGACATGTGTGTTTCTCCCTTCAAACTGGGCTATTTTTGGTATTTTTCTTTTTTATCAGCGAATTTTAAGTGTATATCGACGAATCGCAAAATACCTTACATTCAATAGAAGTTTGCCCCCGAATTTCCACCTTCGAGGGCAATGTCCATATTATTTAAGAACCGATTCTTTCTTATTAACCTCTGAATATACTTTTGTCGGTAATCCCCAAAGCTTAATAAAACCAACCGCCGCATTATGATCAAAAGCGTCGCCTTTTGCATATGTTGCCAATTCCTCGTTATACAAGCTATGCGGTGATTTACGGCCTACAACCGTATGATTTCCTTTATGAAGCTTGACACGGATTGTACCGGAAACCGTTTTTTGCGTTTCATCAATAAAAGCATCTAGAGCGGATTTTAACGGCGAATACCAAAGACCTTCATAGATAATCTTCGCCATCTGCTGTTCAACTTGCGTCTTAAATTGTGAAACTTCGCGAGGTAATGTCAAAAATTCTAATTCTTTATGTGCATTAATTAAAATTAATGCTGCTGGATTTTCATACACTTCACGAGACTTGATTCCGACTAATCTATTCTCAATATGATCGATACGGCCAACCCCATGCTTGCCGCCAAGCTCGTTCAATGTTTCGATTAATTGTACTAATGGAAGTTGCTCGCCATTTAAGGAAACAGGGACACCTTGTTCAAATTCAATTTCCACGTATTCTGCCGCATCCGGTGTTAATTCAATTGGATTCGTCCAATCGAATGCTGCTTCCGGCGCCTCTGCCCATGGATCTTCAAGAACGCCAGCTTCACAAGCACGCCCCCAGATGTTAGCATCAATCGAGAATGGATTGTCTAAATCAACTGGGATTGGAATGCCGTTTTCTTCGGCATAGGCAATTTCTTCATCACGGGTCATACCCCATTCACGAACGGGAGCGACCACCTTTAAACTTGGATTTAATGCTTGGATGGAAACCTCGAATCGAACCTGATCATTCCCTTTACCGGTACAACCGTGGGCAACAGCTGCAGCGCCCTCCTTTTCCGCAACCTCTACTAATAATTTTGAAATGAGCGGTCTTGAAAGCGCCGATGATAGCGGGTACTTTCCTTCATATAAACAATTAGCTTTCAAAGCTGGAAGAATATATTCCTTCGCTAACAATTCCTTAGCATCTACGATATATGCTTTAACAGCACCAACATTCAGTGCCTTTGTTTTTATCGCCTCTAGATCCTTACCTTCGCCAACATCAAGACCTAATGCAATCACATCATATCCATATTTTTCTTGAATCCACTTTACTGATACGGAAGTATCCAAACCGCCTGAGTATGCTAAAACAATTTTTTCCTTCGTCATCTGTATTCTCCTTGCGTCATGTATGAATTTTTATTCAACCAATAGAATTATTATACAATTAATCTTATAAAAAATGAAACTATTATGCAAGTAAAAGTTTTAAAATTGACTTTTGTGCATGCAGGCGGTTTTCTGCTTCATCAAAAACAACTGAATGAGGTCCATCAATAATTTCCGCGGTAACCTCTTCGCCCCTATGAGCCGGTAAACAGTGTAAGAAAATAAAATCCTTCTTCGCATACTTACACAATTCCTCATTAACCTGGAAGCCTCGGAATGCCTCTAATCTTAATGCCGTTTCTTCTTCCTGGCCCATGCTGGTCCAAACATCCGTCACCACGACATCGGCATCTTTCACTGCTTCCAGCGGATCATTCATAACCGTAACCGTACTTCCTGTAAGCTTACCCACTTGAATGGCCTGTTCTGTTATTTTGCCATTTGGCAAATATCCAGCCGGGCTGGCAATGCTTATATTCATCCCCACTTTAGCCGCGCCCTCCATTAGCGAATGGGCCATATTGTTATTGCCATCACCAATATAACAAAGCTTTATACCAGCCAATTTACCTTTGTGCTCTAAGATGGTCAGCAAGTCTGCCAGCACCTGCGTTGGATGCTGCAGGTCCGTTAGCCCATTTATTACCGGGACTGTTGCGTGCTCTGCTAATTCTTCTACTGATTCATGTGAAAAAGTTCGAATCATGATGCCGTCGACATAACGGGATAACACTTTCGCTGTATCGGAAATGCTTTCTCCTCTTCCGAGCTGAATGTCCTTCGAACTTAGGAAAATCGCATGACCTCCGAGCTGCAGCATTCCCACCTCGAAAGATACTCTTGTACGGGTAGAAGATTTTTCAAAAATCATTCCCAATACCTTCCCGTTTAAGTGCGGCTGGGGTGTACCTTGTTTCTGCAGTGCCTTTAACTCCTGAGCCGCTTCAAGCAGATAGAGGATTTCATCTGTAGTAAAATCCGACAGCTGTAAAAAATCCTTTCCCTTTAATTCTTGCTTTTTCAATTTATATGCTTCTAACATGTTCGGCACCCCTTTTTTCCAAATCGTAATACTCACATACTGTAAGGACTTCAATCTCTGACTTGGATTGATTTTGTAAACCACTAGTCGCTGCAATTGTATCTAAATGTGTAAATACAGGTATTTTGTAACGAACTGCATGCTCACGAATTTGAAAACCAAACTTTTGTTTTTGTCGGCCTTGGTTCGGTATATTAATGACTGCTTTTATTGGCTGTTTTCGAAAAAGTTCACCGACATCTTGATCGTCCGTAGCTACCTGTTCAACCGATATTCCATTATTTCGTAAAAACAATGCAGTGCCTTCTGTTGCCGCAATCTGATAATCCTGGTTGATAAGATCGCGAATGATTGGGAGACTTGCTGTTTTTTCCCGATCGGAAATAGAACAAAACAGATACTTTTCTTCCGCTTTTCCCCCAAGAGCCGGGAGTGCTTTTTCAAGAGCTGCTTGAAACGTTACGCCCATTCCGAGTGCTTCGCCAGTTGATTTCATTTCCGGCCCTAGCACATGGTCAACGCCCTTAAGCTTACTGGATGAAAATATGGGGGCTTTTACAGAATAATAACCCGGTTCAGGAAGTAAACCTTGAACTTCCGATAAATCGGATAATTTCTCCCCTAATTGGGCACTGACTGCCCAATCAATCATCGGAATACCTGTTACCTTACTGATAATTGGCACGGTTCTTGATGAACGCGGATTTACTTCGAGCACAAAAACCTGATTTTCATAAACCACATATTGAATGTTCATCATGCCGATAACTGGTGCCGATATAGCAATTTTCTCTGCATACTGAATGATCGTTTCTTTTACCACTTCAGACATTGAGATGGGCGGGAACACCGATATGCTGTCACCAGAGTGAACACCGGCTTTTTCAATATGTTCAAAAATCCCCGGAACTACGATTTGGTCTCCATCACAAATAACATCAATCTCACATTCTAGTCCTGGTAAAAATTTATCTACTAATAGCGGCCACATCGCATCATATGAATTATTCTCAAGCTGGGAAATATACTGCCCTAATTCCTCTTCTGAAAAAATTGTAAACATCGCCTGACCGCCAATGACGTACGACGGGCGTACGAGAACCGGGTATCCTAGTTTTGCTGCAGCTTCCACTAGCTCTTCAGGATGCGATACCGTTTTTCCTTCGATATGCGGGATGCTTAAGTCTTCCAGCAATTGATAAAATTCTTTTCTGTCTTCAAGAAGATTAATATTTTCAACGGTAGTTCCTAAAATCTTGACACCCTCTTCTTCTAAAGCATGGGCCAAATTAATCGCTGTTTGCCCGCCGAACTGGATCAATACACCCTCGACTTGTTCTTTTTCAATGACATGGAGGACATCTTCAGCAGCAAGTGGTTCGAAATAAAGACTGTCTGCAATGGAATAATCGGTACTGACTGTCTCCGGATTGTTATTAATGACAACTGCCTCATAGCCTTTTTTCTTAATCGCCATTGCGGCGTGGACAGAGCAGTAATCAAATTCAATTCCCTGGCCAATCCGAATCGGTCCTGACCCAATGACCAGAATTTTTTTCTTATTTGTTGGCTCTACTTCATCTACACCGTGCCATGTTGAGTAATAGTAAGGTGTGACCGCATCAAATTCTGCTGAACAGGTATCAACCATCTTATAGCCCGGTTTCCAGTCAAATTCTTTCCACTGATTTCTGACTTGTTTTTCTGGGATATTAAAAATTTGCGATAAAAGCTTATCTGCAACATTATTTCGTTTTGCTTCTTTCAGCAGCGCTGTTGGAACATTGCTCCATTCATAGGAGGCAAGTTCTGTTTCTAACGCAACGATTGAGCTAATTTTGTGCAAAAACCATGGGTCAATCTCGGTCAACTGATGCACTTTTTCAAGCGAGATACCTCTGCGGAATGCTTCAGCAATAACAAATAAACGCTGATCATTGGCGATTTCAAGCAATTCAAAAAGGACTTCTTCACTTAATGAATGGTTTGTATCGCGGCAAAGTCCATACACGTTCATTTCCATTGACCGGATTGCTTTATTTAAAGCCCCTTCAAACGTCCTGTCGATTGCCATGACCTCTCCAGTTGCTTTCATTTGTGTCCCTAGTGTTCTATCTGCTTCAGGGAACTTGTCAAATGGGAATCGAGGCAGTTTTACCACAATATAATCAATCGCTGGCTCAAACGAAGCAAAGGTATTACCTGTTATCGGGTTCACAATTTCATCGAGGTGATATCCTACCGCACATTTTGCTGCCATACGGGCAATCGGGTAACCAGTAGCCTTCGAAGCAAGTGCAGACGAACGACTTACCCTTGGATTCACTTCAATGATGTAATATTGATTGGATTCCGGATGCAGCGCGAACTGGATATTACATCCGCCAATAATTTTTAGCTCTCTGATTACTTTTATCGAAACGTCACGGAGCATTTGATACTGAACATCTGTTAATGTCTGCGATGGAGCGACAACGATGGAATCACCTGTATGAACGCCGACTGGATCCATGTTTTCCATATTGCAGACTATGATGCACGTATCATTTGCGTCTCTCATGACCTCATATTCAATTTCCTTCCAGCCTTTAATACTTTTTTCGACTAACACTTGTTGGATGGGACTTGCTGCTAAGCCTTTCTTAAGGACGATTTCAAGTTCTTCGTCATTGTAGGCAAAACCGCCCCCTTCTCCCCCAAGGGTATAGGCTGGACGAATGATGACCGGAAAGCCAATTTCTTTCACAAAAGCTTCGCCTTCTGCAAAACTGTGTATGATCGCTGATTCCGGTATTGGTTCCCCGATTTCCAGCATTAGGTTACGGAACCTTTCACGGTCTTCCCCGTTTTTGATTGATTCGACGGAGGTGCCAAGGAGTTTTACATTGTATTTTTCTAATATGCCTTGTTCATACAGCTGAACGGTTAAATTCAAACCTGTTTGCCCACCAAGGGTACCAATGACCCCATCAGGCTTTTCTTTTTGAATGATTTTTTCAATTGTTTCAACGTTTAATGGCTCGATATATACCTTGTCGGCAATCGCCTCATCTGTCATGATTGTCGCAGGGTTATTATTGATTAAAACAACTTCTATCCCTTCCTCTTTAAGGGCAATACATGCCTGTGTACCGGCATAATCAAATTCTGCTGCCTGGCCGATCACAATTGGACCAGATCCAATAACAAGTACTTTTTTTAGTTTTTTATTTAGCGGCATATACTGTCTCTCCCATTGATGCTAACTGTTTTACGAAATCTTTCAGAATATATTCGGTATCACTTGGCCCAGGATGTGCTTCCGGATGAAATTGTACGGTTTGGATAGGAAAGTTTTGATGCTTCAGACCCTCGATTGATTTGTCATTTACATTTCTGTATGTGACATCAAAAACTTTTTCATCAATGCTTTCATCAACGACGACATAGCCGTGATTTTGTGCTGTTATTTTAACCTTGCCAGTATTTATTTCCTTAACCGGATGGTTGCCGCCGCGATGGCCATATGCAAGCTTTGTAGTTTTAGCTCCATAGGCAAGGGCAATCAGCTGGTGTCCTAGGCAAATTCCTAGTGTTGGAAATTGCTGGCTTATTTTCTTAATCTCAGGGAACCACTGTTTTAATTCCATGGGATCGCCAGGTCCGTTACTTAACAGGACACCATCGGGATTCAGTGCTTTCACTTTTTCAAAAGAAGTATTGTATGGCACAATCGTCACCGCACAATTTTCTTCTAATAGCGCATTTAGGATCGACTTTTTATAGCCAAAATCATATAGAACGATATGTGGCCCGCTATTTTTGAAAAATTGTGTCTTTTTTGTTGATACTTTGTCTACCCAAAATGCCTGGTTTCCTGTTGTTGGCAAGTTTGTTTTCTTCTTATAGCTTAAGTACCCTTTAACAGTACCGCGACTGCGAATGGTTTTCACGAGAAGTCTCGTATCAACTCCTGCGATTCCAGGAACCCCTGCCTGTTTAAGTTTTTCCGAGAATTTATTTATTGATTGATAGTGGCTCGGTGTTTCACATAAATCGCCAATGATCACTCCTGATAAGGCTGGTGAAATACTTTCATCATCGATAGCATTAATTCCATAGCTTCCGATAATCGGATAGCAGAAAGTAATGATTTGGCCGGCGTATGATGGATCAGTAATAATTTCTTGATAGCCCGTCATGCTCGTGTTAAAAACTACTTCTCCGAGCGAATCCTTCTCTGCACCGATTAGAACGCCTTCAAACACTTCTCCCGTTTCCAAAGTAAGATAACCATTCTCCAAAATACTCACGCGCCTTTCTCTATACTTTGGAAAGCACTTTCCAATTTGTTGGCAAATTCATTCACTTCTTCTTTTGTGGCGGTCAACGGAGGCAAAATCCGTACCACATTCGGGCCTGCAGATAAAATTAGCAGATTGTTTGCTATCGCTTTTTGGACAATTTCTAAGGCGCTGGTCTCGACAACCAACCCTTTTAGCAGCCCGGTGCCACGGATTTCTTTTATAACAAGGTACTTTTCTTTTAGAATTTGAAGTTGTTGATCTAAATACGCTGATATGTCGACAACGTGTTTGAGTACGTCACTTTCAAGGATATGTGTAATGGTCGCAAGCCCTGCCGCCGTCGCAAATGGGTTCCCGCCAAATGTGCTGCCGTGGCTGCCCGGCTCAAACCCCTTTGCTGCTTCTTCTTTTGCAATAATGGCTCCGATTGGAAATCCTGAGCCAAGACCTTTGGCGATGCTGATAACATCCGGTTCAATACCATATTGTTCGTAGGCGAAAAGTGTACCCGTTCGTCCGATGCCTGTTTGAATTTCATCCACCATTAGCAGAATTTCGTTATCTTTACAAATTTGGGCTAGTTTTTTCACCCAATCTGGGTTGGCAGGAATCACTCCTCCTTCGCCCTGGACAAGCTCTAGCAGGACCGCGGCAGGTTTGATTGTCTGAAGCTGATCAAGTGCTCCATTGTCATTAAACGGCAGGTAGCTGAATCCGGGCATGAGCGGAGAAAATCCCTGTTGAATTTTTTCCTGGCCTGTGGCGGTTAAGGTGGCTAATGTTCTTCCATGGAATGATTGCTGAAAGGTGACAACTTCGTTTGAGCCACTTCCCTTAACATTGTTAGCATATCTTCTTGCTAGTTTAATGGCTGCTTCATTCGCTTCTGCCCCGCTGTTACAAAAAAAGACTTGATCGCCGCAGCTGTTCGCCGTAAGCAATGCTGCAAGCTCCTCTTGGTTTGGAATGTGGTAAAGGTTTGAGCAGTGCCATAGGTTTTGTAATTGTTCTTCAAGTTTTTCTTTCACTGGATCGGGAACATGCCCTAGGTTACAGGTGGCAATCCCAGAAGTGAAATCTAAGTATTTGTTTTCTTGATCGTCCCAAACATAACTTCCTTTTCCCTTTACAAGGGTGATGGGGAAGCGTGCGTATGTTGGCATTACCGGTGAGATTTGTGAAACAGTTTTGTTGGCAGCCATTATGCAATCACCTCTTCTAGAACTATTTTTGTTCCAACATTTTTTCCATTTGTATAATCTAGTAAGCTATTTTTTTCAAAGCCGTTTATGATTCCAACCTCTGGTATGTTATGAACCAGCCCGTCAATTGCTGCCGTTACTTTAGGAATCATACCGCCGTAGATTGTTTGATTAGTAATCATTTCTTCAATCATTTGTTTTGATACTCTATCAAGTTTGGTTTTCACACTATCTTTCTCGATTAAGACCCCAGGGATATCACTGATAAAGCATAAATTTGCTTCAAGTGCTTTGGCGATTGCTGATGCAGCAATATCACCATTAATGTTGTAGTGCTGGCCGCCTGCATCAACCCCAATTGGAGAAATGACAGGAATATATCCTTGATTTACAATGCCTGCAATGATACTTTCATTCACTTCGACCACTTCGCCGACAAAACCTAAAGTTTCAGCATCATGACTAGGTTTTGCTTTCAACAAGGTGCCATCAACACCACTTATTCCAATTGCTCTTCCATTAACTTCAGCAATATTTCTTACTACTTGTTTATTTACCATGCCGCTTAAGACCATTTCAACAATATCCAACACCTCGTGGTTTGTTACTCTTAAACCATTCACAAAGGTGGTCTCAACGTTTAAGTTTTTTAATAACTGATTAATTAAAGGGCCACCGCCGTGCACGATTACCGGTACCCATTCACCAGAATGATACATCTTCACAACGTCCTCATAAAAAGACCTTGGCAGATTTTCTAACACACTTCCGCCGCACTTAATGACTAAATATTTCATTTTCACTTCCCCCTTAAGTGCGGTAAGATGCGTTAATTTTTACATAGTCGTAAGTAAGGTCGCATCCCCAAGCAGTTGCGCTGTACTCGCCTTGATGTAAATGAACTTGAATCACAACATTTTCATTTTCCAAATAGCCTTTTACTTCCTCTTCATCAATCGGACAAGGCAGCCCTTTTTCAAATACTTTGTATTGCCCTAAAGAAACCTCCAATAAATTCGGCTCGATTGGAACCCCACTGTAACCGGCAGCCGTTACAATTCTTCCCCAATTTGGATCTGTACCGTAAATAGCTGTTTTTACAAGATTAGAAGAAATAATTGATTTTCCTACTGCTCTAGCTGCATTTAGACTAAAAGCCCCCTCAACTTGCACCTCAACTAGTTTAGTTGCTCCTTCGCCGTCACGGGCAATTTTTTTAGCTAGTGATTCGCAAACGATTTGTAAACCCTGTTTAAAAATGCCCCATTCTGGATGGTCCATCGTCAGTTGCTTATTGTCAGCTAAACCGTTTGCCATGACTAACACCATGTCGTTCGTGCTGGTGTCTCCATCGACGGTTATCATATTAAATGTGGTATTGGTTACCTCTCTTAATGCATGTAGAAGGTCTTCCTGGGCAACACTTGCATCTGTTGTAACAAAGCCAAGCATCGTCGCCATATTTGGATGAATCATTCCCGATCCCTTAGAAGTCCCTCCGATGCTCACTTGTTTACCATCAATGGTAAACTGTACAGCAATCTGTTTTGTACATGTATCAGTTGTTAAAATGGCTTGTTTGAAGTTTTCTTCGTTTTCATATTCTTCCTGGAGGATTTGCTTAATACCAGTTTCAATTTTATCCATTGGCAACAGTTCTCCAATAACCCCTGTGGATGTGACAGCAACCAGATGTTCTGGAATTCCTAATTCGATTGCAAATCCTTTTTGCATAGCCAGTGCATCAGCTACTCCTTGCTCGCCAGTGCAAGCATTGGCATTACCAGAATTCACGAGGATCGCTTGGGCTTTATTTTCTTTTGCAATACTTTCTTGCGTAACAAGTAATGGTGCCGCTTGGAAAATATTTGTGGTATACACACCGGCAACCGTGGCTGGCACTTCAGAAACAATATACCCAAGATCAAGTCGTTTTCTTTTAATACCACAGTGCATTCCGCCTGCTTTGTACCCTTGTGGAACTGTTATACTCCCATCCTCTAGAACAACAATTTCATTTACTGATGTTGCTTGCGCCAATTTTATTTCCCCCTTATTTTCCCTTTGGTCGTATAACTAGGTATCTAATAATTTATGAATTTTAAGGATACAATGGAATATCTGTAAGTCCTGTCCGTTCATCCCATCCGTTCATTACATTTGCATTTTGAATTGCCTGACCAGCTGCCCCTTTTACTAAATTATCGATGACGGAAATGACCGTTAAGCGATTAGTTCGTGGATCCACATAAAGGCCGATATCACAAAAATTACTGCCAAGTACCTCTTTAGTGGTTGGAACATTTCCAATAGGCCGAACCCTCACAAAGGGATGCTTTTCATAATATTGAGTATAAATTTCTATAACTTCCTCTGTTGAAATATAATCTTTTAGATTCATATACATCGAACACATAATACCGCGTGACATCGGAACCAAATGTGTCGAGAAAGTAATGGCGATCTCTATCCCTGTTTCATCTTGAAGGACTTGCTCAATTTCGGGAATATGTTGATGCGCTCCCAGCTTATAAGCTCTGACATTATCATTTATTTCCGCATAATGTGAAGTTAATGTAAGGCCCCTGCCTGCACCAGTTACACCTGATTTTGCATCAATGATGATTGACTTTTCATCTACAAACCCTTTTTTTACAATTGGTATTAAGCCAAGTGTCGTTGCAGTAGGGTAGCAGCCTGGATTAGCTAGCAGATTAGCAGTTTTTATTTCTTCTGAATAAATTTCAGTTAATCCGTATGTTGCCTGTTTTAAATAGTCCTCTGAGGCAGGTGAATGCTTATACCATGACACATATTCTTCAGCACTCCTTAGACGAAAATCTCCAGATAGATCTATACACTTTTTACCTTTTTCCATCATCTTTGGAACAAGCTTGCTGCTTACCCCTGATGGTGTTGCAAAAAAGACAATGTCATTTTCTTCACTTAATCTATCTGCATTAAATGTTTCAAGCGGTTGAACAATTATATTAGAAAGGTGCGGATACACATCGCTAAAATTAAACCCTGCTTGGGAGTTAGAAACGACAGAACCAACCTCCATGTAAGGGTGTTTATTTAATAACCTGACTAACTCAATTGACCCATAACCTGTGCCACCAATAATTGCAGCCTTCATTTCTTCAACTCCCACGTTGCTTATATAATGAATTATTATACATACATGTATATAATTATTCAATATTAAAATGACTTAATTTTTTGCGTTTACTGAAAATAATCAAGTTTAGTAATGAAAACGTTTTCATATTGGTGTAAATTTAGATACAATTTTTATGCATGATAATTAAAAAAACAGCATCCTTTTTGAAAATGGATTGCTGTCCTTTTATAAGATTATTGAAGTAGGTTTAAAATATTTCTTAATTCATTCACTCCAATTTGACCTGGTGCCGATCCCTTCCCTGAAGCTCCAAAGGTTATGGCTGATCCAAACGATCCCCCTGCAAGGCGGCTGATAATCCCCTTAGTTCCCATAGATATCGTAATAAATGGCCTGTCTGCATAGTTTTCATTCATTGTATTGGTTGCTTCCAATAAAGTCAGGACATCCGAGGAATTAGCCGGCATGACGGCAATTTTTGGTAAATCTCCTCCCCATTCCTGCGCCTTCCTTAATCGTTCCACTATTTCCTCTCGCGATGGAGTCTTAATGAAATCATGATTAGAAAGAATAACAAAAACGTCATTTGCATGCGCAGTGTTAATTAGGGCCTTCACTTCGATTTCTTCATTAAACAACTCTATATCAATGATATCAACCATACCGCTTTCAGCCATTGCTTTATTTAATTCAATGTAATATTTATTGCTTATTTCTTTTTCGCCGCCTTCCTTTTTACTTCTGAACGTAAAAATTAGCGGCATATCTGCTAGAATAGCACGTATTTCACCAAGGGCCTCTTTCACGTTTATCATACTCTCTACATGATTAAAAAAATCTGCCCGCCATTCCACAATATCCAAATCTAATGTTTTTAAAAATGCAGTCTCCTCGATTAACTCGGTTTTCGTTCTTCCTATTAAAGAGACACAAATTTTTGGTGCCCCTTCACCAATTGTAATTCCTCTTACTGTTACTGTTTTTTTCATTATCTACCCTTCTCTATTACTGTATTTATGATTAGATCGGCTATTTCCCCAGGAGTATGACCATCCGTAATCACTTTCAAATGATGCTTTGCATACACTTCCTGCCTTTTATAAAAGAGCTCCTCCATTTCTGCTAATGACTTTCCTTGCAATACCGGGCGGCTGTTTATAATTAGATTGATCCGCTCTTTCCATTTTTCAAATGACAAGTCTAGTAAAATAACATAACTGGAAGCCATGCACAGCTCTCTAATGTCTTCTTGCAAAAAGGCACCGCCACCTAAAGACAAAACCTTATTCGTTTGTTCGCATAGACTGGTGATAACACTTTTTTCTTTATCTCGAAAAGCCCGTTCTCCGATTTTTTCAAAAATATCTGAAATCCTCATTTCATACTCTTTTTCTATTTCCTCGTCGACATCAATAAATTCACGACCAAGTTTTTCTGCAACCATTCTGCCGATTGTCGTTTTTCCGACACCCATAAATCCGATAAAAACAATGCTTTTATTAGTCAATCTTTCCGATCCCCCTATTAATCTAAATTAAGAAATTTCAGTTTTTAAATTGGGATTATTATATCTCTAAATCGTGTTAAAAAACAACAATCTCAAGTGGTTATGCTGGGATAAGTATGATTATTATTGATGTAATAATCAATGCTAAACATACTTCAAATTGTAAAAAAACTAGGCGGTGATTGTCACCGCCTAGTTTTTCATTTTCGGATCGAGAACATCCCGGAGTCCATCACCCATTAGGTTAAATCCAAGTACCGTCAGCATAATAGCCATCCCCGGAAAAAATAATGTCCAAGGGGCATTGGTAATGTAGTTTTTCGAATCGGCGAGCATTTTCCCCCATTCAGGCGTTGGCGGTTGAGCACCTAAGCCTAGAAAGCCTAAAGCAGCGGCTTCGATAATGGCAGTGGCAATCGCCAATGTTGCTTGGACAATTACCGGAGAAATACTGTTAGGCAGAATATGTCTCAGAAGAATTCTTGTGTCCTTCATTCCAACAGCTCTAGCTGCCATAATATATTCCTCTTGTTTCACACTTAAAACCTTTGATCTGACAAGCCGGCCAAAATTAGGGATGTTGATAACAGCGATCGCAATGAGCGCATTTTTCAGGGATGGTCCAAGGATTGCAACAACGGCAATCGCTAAAAGGATACTTGGAAAGGCAAGCATAACATCAAAGATTCGGGAAATGATCGCATCGACCCAGCGCCCATAGTAACCTGCCACAATACCAAGCAATGTTCCAAAAACAACAGATCCTAACACTGAGAAAAATCCGACCCATAAAGAAATTCTTGCCCCGTAGATCACACGAGAAAAAATATCACGGCCAAAATCATCGGTTCCGAACCAATGTTTACTTGATGGTGCCTGCATCCGATCAGCTAATACCTGTTCCTTAAATCCATATGGAGCAATCAAAGGAGCGATGATGGCTAAAATGATAAAAAATAAAACGATACATAATCCTGCAAGGGCTAAGCGATTTTTATAAAAGGATTGCCATGCCTCTTTCCATGGTGGTACCAGCTTTTCCTCGGCAGGTGCAACCGCGATGTCTGCAATGTTTTTTGCTAATTCTGCCACTTTTGATCCCCTCCTTATTTTGTAAATTTAATTCTTGGATCCACTATGACATACAATAGGTCAACGATTAGATTGATAAGGACAAATATAGCCGCAATAATTAAAATTCCAGACTGAATGACCGGATAATCACGGTAGCCAATGGCGTCGTATAAATAGCGGCCAATGCCCGGCCAGCTAAAGATCGTTTCTGTTAGGATCGCTCCACCTAGTAGCAGCCCTGTCTGCAATCCAATAACTGTGAGCACAGGAATGATGGCATTTTTGAGCGAGTGCTTGTACACGACCCAAAACATTCTTAATCCTTTTGCTCTAGCAGTACGAATGTAATCTGATTTCATTACCTCAAGCATCGTGGCACGGGTCATCCTTGCGATAATCGCCATCGGGATAGTGGCAAGGGCAATACTCGGTAAAATGAGATGCTTGATGACCGTAATAAATTGAGTAAAATTGCCTTGTAATAAGGTATCAATCATATAAAGATTAGTTATTGCTGTGATCGGATCCCGAACATCCTCTCTTCCTGTTGTCGGAAGCCAGCCTAACTCAATGGAAAAAGCCCATTGTTCCATTAAACCAAGCCAAAAAATCGGCATCGATACACCAATTAAGGCAAGAATCATGGCAGTATAATCAAACCATGAATTTGAAAACCAGGCACTAATAATACCAGCATTGACGCCAATAACAATGGCGATAATCATCGCAACAATGGTTAATTCCAATGTGGCGGCCAGGTAAGGCCATATTTCTTCATTAATCGGTAACCTTGTCTCCAGAGAAACACCTAAATCCCCATGTAAAAGAGATTTTATATAATCGAAATATTGTATGTACCAAGGCCTGTCCAGCCCTAATTGAGCTGTCAAATTGGCAACTGCTTCCTGCGTTGCCCTTTGCCCAAGAATAACTTGTGCCGGATTCCCCGGAATTGCATGAATAATGGCAAAAACAACAAGGGTCATTCCGATTAATACTGGAATTAAGGCTAGTATTCGCCGGACTGTATACGTTAACATAACCATCACCTCTTTTGAAAAAAATACGAAAATAGAACCCCTGTACTTCGATGTTCCATCGGATTTTCACCCTAAACAGAGCCATCTCTCCGCCTAATGGTAAGAAAAGGGGAGGCAATGCTCCCTCCCCTTTTCCCCCATTACTATTTAAATTCCACTTTACTTAAGCATTCTGATCCAGTTGGATGCGGGATGTAATTCAGTACATCTTTAGACGCCGCTAATAGTGGTGTTGAGTGTACAAGCGGTACCCAAGGTGCATCATCATGGATGATTTCTTGAGCCTTTTTATAAAGCTCGTTCCGTTTTGCTTGATCTGTTTCTGTTTGCGCTTCAATTAAGATGTTGTGTAGTTCATCATTGCTGTAGTAAGAGTAGTTGTTGCTGCCAATGGCATCTTTATCAAGCAATGTGTAAATGAAGTTATCAGGGTCACCATTGTCACCTGTCCAGCCAAGCATAAAGGCATCAAACTCTCCTTTTGTTGCTTTTTCTAAATAAGTGGCCCAGTCTACTGATTTGATTTCTGCAGTTACGCCAATTTTGCTTAAGCTTTCTTGGATTACTTCAGCAACCTTCTGTGCTTCAGGCATATATGGACGAGCTACAGGCATTGCCCATAAATCCATTTTAAAACCTTTTTCATAACCTGCTTCCTTCAATAGCGCTTTTGCCTTTTCTAAATCATATGGATACTCTTCAATGGCGTCGTTATATCCTTCAATGGAAGGTGGCATAGGGTTTTTAGCTGGAAGTGCTTTGCCGCCATAGAACGCATCAATGATAGACTTTTTATCAATAGCATAATTAATTGCCTGACGAACAAGCTTATTATCAAATGGTTTGCGTGTATTTGTTAATCCAATATAACCAACGTTCATTGATGGACGTTCGATAATTTGCAGCTTGTCATCAGACTTAACTGTTGCTTCATCAGAATTATTCAATCCATCCATTACATCGATTTCACCTTTTGAAAGAGCATTTAAACGTGCAGCATTTTCCGGAATAACACGGAAGATGATTTTGTTTAACTTCGGTAAACCTTCTTGCCAGTAGTCTGGATTTTTTTCAACGACAATACGGTCTTTCTTTTTCCATTCAACAAATTTAAATGGACCGGTTCCAACCGGATGGCTTCTGAAATCATCGCCCCACTTTTTAACAGCTTCAGGACTGGCAATTCCAAATGGCGACATCGCTAAGTTTTTCAAGAAAGGGGCCTGCGGACGTTTCAAGACGAACTGGACTGTGTACTCATCAAGCGCTTTCACTTCTTTAATGACATGCCCTTCATCCGCTTTATAGCCGCCAAACATGGTGTAATAAGGGAATTTCTCTTCATCCCCATTCATCCAGCGATCAAAGTTAAAGACAACCGCCTCTGCATTAAAATCAGTACCGTCATGGAATTTCACTCCTTGACGCAGGTGGAATGTGTACGTTAATCCATCCTCAGACGGCTCCCACTTTTCAGCAAGTCCCGGTTGGACAGTAGTATCTTTTTCGCCATACTCAAGTAAGGTTTCGAAAATATTTTCAGTGACTTTAAAGGCTTCTCCCTCAGTTGTAGTGATTGGATCCAAAGAAGTGGAATCTCCACCACGGCCATACACAAGTGTATCCTTTTTGGAACCATTGCTTGTGGCTGGCTCTTTTTTGCCGTCAGACTCGCTGCTCGATTTGCTGTTACAGCCAACTAAAAACATGCTGATGGCTAATAAAGAAATCAACAGCAGTGTAAAAGACTTTTTCTTCATAAGCGTTTTAACCCCCTAATTATTTGTGTTTTATCATAAATGCTGCATATCATTTGTTATATAAATGACATGCCACAAAATGACCATTTTCTACGTGCTCTGCTGGTCTAGCTGTTTTACAAATATCCATTACCTGTCCGCATCTTGTATGGAAGGCACAGCCTGAAGGAGGATTTGCCGGACTTGGCAGTTCCCCTTCAATTAATATGGTTTTCTTCTTTAAATCAGGATCTGGCACAGGTACAGCGGAAAGAAGTGCCTTCGTATACGGATGCTGTGGATTTTCATAGAGTTCTTCACTATCGGCTAATTCTATTAATCTGCCTAAATACATCACGCCTACACGGTCACTGATATGTCGAACTACACCTAAATCATGTGCGATAAATATGTATGTAAGCTGGAATTCTTTTTGGATGTCCTTCATCAGATTGAGAACCTGGGCCTGAATCGAAACGTCAAGAGCGGAAACCGGTTCATCAGCAATAATTAGTTTCGGTTTTGTCATCAATGCTTTGGCAATCCCAATCCGCTGGCGCTGCCCGCCGCTGAACTGGTGGGGATACCTTTTAGCATGGTAACTGCTAAGGCCTACAACCTCCAGCATTTCTCTTACCTGCTTCCTACGCTCCTCTTTCGTTCCGATTCCATGAACAATCAGAGGCTCCTCAAGAATTTGCTCGATCGAATGCCTAGGGTTTAAGGAAGCATAAGGATCCTGGAATACCATTTGTATTTCCCTACGTGTTTTTCGTAATTCTGACTTTGACAAACTGGTAATCTCTTTATCTTCGAAAATTATTCTTCCATCACTAGCCTCAATCAAACGCATGAGTAATCGGCCAGTCGTGGACTTCCCGCAACCGCTTTCACCTACAATCCCAAGTGTCTCTCCTTTTTTTACATAAAAAGAAACATCATCAACCGCTTTGACTTCCCCTTGTTTTCTCCCAAGAAGCCCACCAGTGATTGGAAAATACTTTTTCAAACCATTTACTTCAAGAAGAAACTCCGACATGTTTGTCACTCCCCTCCTTCAAGGTATGTAGGAAACAGCGCACTTCATGCCCGTCTTTTTCCGTATTATATAATTCCGGCGTTTCTTCATGGCATTGACCAAATACCTCAGCACACCTGGCCGCGAATTTGCAGCCCTTTAGAACTGTTCCTGGAGCAGGAACTGTCCCCGGAATACTATAGAGCCGATCCTTTTTTCTGCTTAGGTCTGGGACGGATTTCAAAAGTCCCTTTGTATATGGATGCTGCGGGTCCTTTAGTATTTTTCTGACATCACCCTGTTCAACGATTTGGCCTGAATACATCACAATGACCCGCTCGCAAATTTCCGCTACAACACCTAAATCGTGGGTAATGAGGATGATCGATGTATTTGTTTTTTGATTTAAATCCTTCATTAATGCCAGTATTTGTGCCTGGATAGTAACATCGAGAGCCGTTGTGGGCTCATCCGCAATCAGGACCTTTGGATTACAGGCCATCGCCATCGCAATCATGACCCGCTGCCTCATTCCACCTGAGAGCTGATGTGGATGGTCTTTAAGAATTCCTTCTGCTCTTGGAATGCCTACAAGCCTTAGTAATTCTATACTTCGTACTTTTGCTTGTGATTTATTGAGATCGGTATGTAACCGTATAGCTTCCATCAACTGATTACCAATCGTAAACAAAGGATTCAACGAGGTCATCGGTTCTTGGAAAATCATCGAAATCTGATTTCCGCGGATTCTTCGCCATTCCTTTTCTGAAATATTTTTCAGGTCTGTTCCTTCAAAAATAATTTCTCCATGCTCAATTTTTCCTGGAGGAGACGGGATAAGTCCCATCGTGGCTAATGATGTCACACTTTTGCCGCTCCCGGACTCGCCGACAATCCCAAGAATTTCTCCCTCTTTCAATTCAAAACTGATCCCATCTACTGCAGCGACAAATTTCTTACCTGATTGGAATGAAACC
The DNA here is from genome assembly GCF_030915505.1 of Neobacillus sp. OS1-2. Classification (GTDB taxonomy): domain Bacteria; phylum Bacillota; class Bacilli; order Bacillales; family Cytobacillaceae; genus Neobacillus. Next base: position 3,023,623 of record NZ_CP133265.1, on the reverse strand, counting down.
TTTAAGTCCTTTATTTGAAGGATAGGGTCTTTATTCACATTTACACCTACTTTATGTATTCTTTTCAATCTGCCTTTTAAAATATTATACTACTGTTATGAATTTTATGATAATTATGACATAGATGATATAGGAAAGTTTGTCGAAATTTGTCATAAGAACAAAAAAACACCTAACAAAATTCATTTTTTATCACGAATTCCGTCAGGCATAGATTTTTGCAATGATATTAGTCTTCTTTAGGCTCTAGTTTATCAGCATATTTAATTCGATGAATCCTTTCCGTTTTTAGGATTTTAACAAACGATAGAATCATCAAGAGGATAATGATACTGAAAGGGAAGGCTGCAATGATGGAAGCCGTTTGCAGTGCCTCTAATCCACCTGCCCAAAGTAATACGGCAGCAGATGCGGACTGAATAAGACCCCAAACTAACTTTACTCTGTTGGGCGGATTTAGGTTTCCACCAGTCGACTGCATCCCTAAAACGAATGTTGCCGAATCTGCCGATGTTATAAAAAAAGTGCCAATTAGAAAGATTGCGATGTATGACATAATATTTCCCAAAGGAAAATGAGACAACACAGAAAACAAGGCAATTTCCTGTCCTTTTTGATTAATAATAGCCATGATGTTTTGATGTTCAAAATACTCTAGATAGACCGCTGAACCCCCAAACACTGAAAACCATAGGGCACCAAACAAGGTTGGAACCAGTAAAACCCCAATAACAAATTCCCTAATGGTTCTTCCTTTCGACACACGTGCAATAAAGGTTCCAACAAAGGGCGCCCAGGCAATCCACCATGCCCAATAAAAGATCGTCCAATCTTGAACCCAGGTATTCTGTTCAAATGGACTCAGCCTAAAGCTCATGGAAGTAAGATTTTGTAGGTAGCCCCCGATGGTAGTCGTGAACAAGTCCATAATAAAATTTGTGGGTCCGGAAAATAGCAGAAAAAGCATTAATGCGATGGCCAGGATGATATTTACATTACTTAATAACGCAATTCCTTTATCCAGACCAGTTGAGGCAGATAATAAATAAAGTACAGTGACAATGATGATAATCATAAGCTGTGTTGTAAAATTATTTTGAATGGACGGAAACATATAAGACGCGCCGCCACTGATTTGAGAAGCACCAAATCCCAACGATGTCGCCACACCGAACACAGTGGCAAAAATAGCGATAAAATCGAATAATACACCTAAGGATCCATTCACCCTGTCACCAAATATTGGCTTTAAAATTTGACTAACAACTCCAGCTGTATTTTTTCGGAAATTAAAATAAGCTAGAATTAGACCTATTACGGCATAAATGCCCCATGGGTGTAACCCCCAATGGAAAAAGGAGTACCTGATGGCCAATCTTGCAGCCTCTGTTGTTTCTCCTTCACCGGAGGGTGGTTGATGATAATGAGATAAAGGCTCAGCTACTCCCCAAAAAACGAGACCTATACCCATCCCTGCACTAAACAACATCGCAAACCAGGTAATACTGGAAAACTCGGGCTCATCCGTGTCCTTCCCAAGCTTTATGTTCCCATACTTTGTGAATATTAACGCGAGGGCAAAGACAAGAAAAATGGTCGCGGAGAGAAGATAAAACCAGCCAAACTTCTCAATAATTGAAGTTTGGATTAAACTTGTTACATGTTGTAGATTACCCGTTGGCAACACTCGGGCGGGAATAACGCCCCAAATAATAAATAGTATTGAAACAATAACTGCTACCCAAAAAACCGGTGTTGTTTTTTTCACACTTCCACACCTCTCCATATCAAACGTCCTGTTTAAAGTATTTAATAAGGAAAGGAATACTATGCAAAGAAAAGCGGAAGGGCGCTGAAGCTAGACAATTCTCAACGTATGGATGGGATTCATCTCCATCCATTTTTAAAGATTATTGTTTTATTCCTGTATAAATATGAATGGCATCTCGTAAAAATTCGGCTGTTCCAGGCTGTTCTTGATCATAATAGAGTGTAAATCTTTCATCATCGACATACATTTGTGCCAGGCCTGCATGGGCCTCTTTACTGTATTCCTTCCAATAATAGCAAAGCCATTGTCTGTGTAGGTCAGCAGCTTCTTGTGCCAACTTCCCTGCAGGATCCCCGGTTTTAAAGGCTTCCGCTAAGGTTTGTTTGAGCTGTTCCGCAAGGGCAGTAACCTCATCATGCTGCTCCTGTGACATATTCATAACTTTTGCATTGGAAGCATCGACAGTATCGTCACCATATTTATCACGGATTTCTTTACCATACTTTTTCTCGTTATCATCAATCATTTTTTTCTTAAATCCTTCAAACTTTTCTTTATTCGACATGTTTATTCTCCCTTCATTTAAGGCAATCGTTTTATCCACATTCGCAATTAATAACTCTAATTGCGACTTTTTCTCGAGGAGTTTCTCACGATGCTCACGAAGTGCAGCATCGCCATCAAAGGATGGGGCAGTAATAATTTCCTTTATGCTGTCCAAGCTCACACCTAGCTCCCGGTAAAACAGAATTTGCTGCAGACGATCTACCTCCGCCAGACCATAAATCCTATATCCTGACGAATTGATTCTTGCCGGCTTAAGAATATCAATTTCATCATAATATCTTAAAGTTCTGGTGCTAATCCCGGCTAAATGCGCCAGCTTCTGCACGGTATACTCCATCTGATCACCTCCTCATACATCAACCATACACCTTTACGCAACGTCAAAGTCAAACACTAAATTGCCTATTTTTAATAAATTAATGGTGCCTGACACCATTGCTCCTATTTACAACTAAAATAACCATTTAATGGTGTCAGGCACCATCTTCAAGTGATGTTTGTCCTCGATAGGACATACAGTTTAATAGAGGGGGTTGTTTTGACATGGATACTTCTTTATCTATGATTAAATTTATTCGATATGCGGTGGCGTACGTATTTATCATTTCAGGGTTAATGAAACTAATGAGTGCTGAATTGGCCAATGGCTTTCTTCACTTAGGCCTTCCATATCCCCACATCATGCTACATGTTATCGTTGCACTGGAGATAGGATGTGGAATGTTCATTTTACTAAATATAGCGGTAAAGAATGCGGTGATTCCGTTAATTGCCATCATGATTGCTGCCCTACTATTAACAAAACTACCATCCATACACACAGGCATTCTCCAATTTGCCTTCAATGCCAGGTTAGACATCGTAATGTTAGTACTGCTTGTCATTTTATATAACAGATATCCCAACTAAAAAAGAAGATGGTTACGTGAGAAAATCCCCCTAAGAGGATCCTCACCCCTTTTCCCTTGCTATGATAAAATAGGGGAGTATTGGGGGAGCTGCAAATGAATTTAAAAGAAAAGGTAAAGAACCTTCCCTTAACACCTGGTGTTTATTTAATGGAAGATTCTTATGGAAGCATTATTTATGTAGGGAAGGCGAAAAATCTTAAGAATCGGGTCAGTTCATACTTTCAAAATTCGAAAGCACATTCGCAAAAGGTACAAAAGTTAAAAGCAAATATTGCGAACTTTACCTACATCCTGACAGATACAGAATTCGAAGCATTTATGCTGGAATGTAAATTAATTCGAGAATTAAAGCCGCTTTTCAATAAGATGATGAAAAATCCCAAATCCTATACCTATATCAAGATTCAAAAAGATAATGGATTGGAAAGAATCGGAATTTCTCCTAGTATAGAAAAGGATGAGAATCTTTACTTTGGCCCATATAGGAGTAAACATAGTGTAGAAAAGGCATTACAGGGGATAAAGGACTTTTATAAAATAAGCTGTAGTAATACTACATATAAGAATTCCCCATGTCAATAGGTTTATGCATGGGGATCTGTTTCTCTGACTCTGCGATTGAACAATATAAAAAAATCATGAACAAAATCATTTCCATATTAAATGGTACAGACATGACTATATTACAAGAAATGAAGCAAAAAATGGCAGAAGCCTCCATGAAGTTTGATTTTGAAACCGCGGCAAAATACAGGGACTATTCAGACGCCATCCAAGCACTTCTCACTAATGAAAAAGTGATTGAATTTACAGAAGCGAATAAGAATATTGTGGTCCTAGAATCTCTACAGGATCATAGATGTAAACTTTTCCTAATAAAAGGGAACAGGATACTGTTTAGTGAAAAATATCATTTAGTAGACCTTAACATTGAACAATTCCTTCATACTCTTAAAATAAACGTATCAACCCATTTTTGGTCTGATATGCCTTCCACCCTAGAAGTTAGCAGGGATGATATCGATGAAGCACAGATAATCTATCGCTATTTAAAAGGTAGTACCTGCAAATATATTATTATTCCTGATAATTAGAATGGTTCCGTGCCTAATTGACTTAGAAGCCCCGGTGATGAACATCCCCGTGGCTTTTTTTATGTCCAATTTACTATTAAACTCTCAAAGTAAAAAGTTATTTAAATCAGAATTTATTTACTATTTTAAAAAAACTTTCTTTTGCTTCAACAAACCTCAATTATATTGAATTATCAAGGTTTTCAACCATATCTAACTTATTTTCCAAAAAAAGTTTTTGACAATTCAAACATACTAAAAGTATTATAGAATAACAAAAGGAGGTTATACAATGTCAAACATAAATAGACAGAAAATTGCGGAGAGTGTACCTCAGAAAGGATTTTTTGGGCATCCTAAAGGTCTTTTTACCCTCTTCTTCACAGAATTCTGGGAACGCTTTTCTTATTATGGAATGAAGGCAATCCTCGTTTATTACATGTATTACGAGGTCTCACAAGGTGGCTTAGGGATGGATAAAACCCTCTCCCTTTCGATCGTGTCCATTTACGGATCCCTTGTATATATGTCCGGTATTATTGGCGGCTGGCTGGCTGACCGTATTTTTGGTGCCTCCAGAGCTGTATTTATCGGCGGTATTTTAATTATGTTTGGTCACATTGCTCTTGCTATTCCTGGAACTATCACTCTATTCTTCGTTTCCATGGTTCTAATTGTCCTTGGAACAGGCTTGCTTAAACCAAACGTGTCAACGGTTGTAGGTGAGATGTACAGTGAAACGGATAATCGTCGTGATGCCGGATTTAGTATCTTCTATATGGGGATTAACCTTGGTGCATTCATCTCCCCATTAATCGTCGGATCTGTTTATAAGCAAAGTTTTCATTTAGGATTTGGTATTGCCGCTGTTGGTATGTTCTTAGGGCTTATCATGTTTATGGCGACAAAGAAAAAAAACCTTGGACTTGCTGGTCAAACAGTTGGAAATCCACTTTCTCCTGCTGAGAGAAAGAAAGTCTTTACCATTATTGGATTAGCCGTTATCGTCATTGCCATTATTTTTGCTATTACTATTACAAAAGGGATTTTAACATTTGACATTTTTGTTAATCTAATTGGAATTCTTGGTCTCTTAATTCCAACACTTTATTTCATTGTCATGTATCGCAGCAAAAATACAACAAGTGTAGAGCGTTCACGTTTGCTTGCATACATTCCGCTCTTTATCGCCTCTGTTATGTTTTGGGCGATCCAAGAACAAGGTTCAACCATCCTTGCAAGTTATGCGGATACACGTACACAGCTTAACTTCGCTGGCATAACTATTTCACCAGCATGGTTCCAATCATTAAATCCTTTATTCATTATCACATTAGCACCTGTATTCGCATGGATGTGGGTTAAATTAGGGAAACGCGAACCAACAATACCGCAAAAGTTCTCCATCGCATTATTGTTCGCTGGTTTGTCATTTATTGTAATCCTGCTTCCAGCATACTTCGGCGGCACGGATTCCATGGTAAACCCTTTATGGTTAGTGATTAGTTATTTAGTATGTGTACTTGGTGAATTATGCTTATCACCTGTAGGATTATCAGCCACTACTAAATTAGCACCTGCTGCATTCTCAGCACAAACCATGAGCCTTTGGTTCCTATCTAGTGCTGCAGCACAAGCGATTAATGCGCAAATTGTTAAATTTTACACACCTGAGACCGAAATGGCCTATTTTGGGTTTATCGGCGGAGCCTCTATAGTCCTAGGGATTATCCTTTTAATGCTATCTCCGAAAATTCAGGGCTTCATGAAGGGTATAAGGTAACATATCAAAAAGAGTGCATACCCCCGGACCACATTCTGTGTGGAAAAGGGATATGCACCTTTTTTGTTTCTCTATCTATTTAATAAATGCTTCACAGAATAAATGGGATGATACAGCATCATCCATGGACCTGAGTATCGCATCACAGCCTTCATCTTTTGCCGGTATTTCGGTTTATAGCAATGAACCTTACAGTTAGAGCAGGCCGTTTTTTCCTCGCCAAAACGGCAGAATGAAAGCCTTAATAGCGCATAGTTTTTTAAATCCAGACATTCCTTACACAGCACATTGTGATGATGGTTCTTCCGGCAGTACAGTACGATCATTTGCCTGACGATTTCCTTTTCCTTTTGGACTTTTCGACCATTATTTGGTTCAATTAATCGCGCTTTCATGTTAGTAAATCCTCCTTCCGAAAGTTCACTTCTTACTTAAACCATATCATATGATTCTTCTTTTTGATGAATGGAATATTAACAAATTGAGAACATTCCACCCGCGATATTCCCTACTTTTGTGTAAAATAAAACAGGAAAAGGAGTGTGCATGATTATGCATCACTCCTTTTATTTAAAAATTCTAATTCAAGCATTGCAGCCGGTATAGGCCTGCTGAAATAATAGCCTTGCAATTTGGCCTGAAATTTTGAGCATATAAACTCAATTTGTGCTTCTTCCTCGATTCCCTCTACAATAATTGTCATGTTTAAGTCGCTAAAAATTTCCAACATTCCCATCAGAAGAATGCTATCAAAGGATTGCATTGGAACATCTTTAATAAAACTTCGATCAATTTTTATGACATCTATGGGTAATTCTTTCAAATATAAGAGTGAGGAAGTTCCAACCCCGAAATCATCTAAAGCAATTTTTACCCCACGACTTTTTAACTCCTTTGTAAATTCATCAATTTCTCGAAGATAATGTTCAATGTCACTTTCCGTTATCTCTAATTGTAGCATATGGGCTGGAAATTGAAATTTAGTTAGAATTTGATCTAACTTTTCAATAAAACTGCTGTCCTTCATTTGCGATTTTGAAATATTAACCGAGAGGACAAGATCATCGTATCCACTTTGATACCATTTTTTCACCTGTTTCACAGCATCTTCCAAAACCCATAATCCGATGGAGGGCATCATCCCTGTTTCCTCAGCAATGGGAATAAATGTAGCAGGTGGAATAATCCCCTTTGTAGGGTGATTCCAGCGTAAAAGCGCCTCCACTCCAGCAATTCGTTTGTTATCTCCATTTACAATAACCTGGTAATATAATTCAAATTGACGATTCACAAGTGCATCTTTTAAATCCTTTTCAAACTCTAATAAGTTCCTATAACTATCATCGCTTGTAAGGTCCTGGAAAAAAATAAATTGATTTTTTCCTTTCCTTTTCGCTTCATACATGGCTATATCGGCATTTTGCAATAATTGTTCCATTGAATATCCATCAGTAGGATACATACTAATACCAATGCTTGCCGTAACAAAGGTTTTAAAAGAGTGGATTTGATATTCCTTTCCAACCGCAGACATAACCTTTTGGGCTACTTCTTCTATTTCCACCCGGCTCCCTTTTTGGAGCAATATAACAAATTCATCCCCGCCATATCGAGCCATAATGCCATCCTGTTCTTCAATTAGAGGGAGAACTCGTTGGCAGACCCTATTTAATAAGATATCCCCAATTTTATGGCCTAAGGAATCATTTACCCATTTAAAACCATCAAGGTCAAAAAATAAAACCGCAAATGACTGATTATGTAAGCCCACACGTTTTGTGAATTCCTTAAAAAACATATAGCGATTTGGGATAGACGTTAACTGATCAAAGAAAGCTAAATTTGTGATATTATTATGTTTTTCTTCCAGTGATGCCAGCATTTTATTGATGGAACCCTCTAGATTTAACAGCTCGTCCTTTTGCCTATTGCTAAGTCTAATTCTTGATTTGAGATCCTTATGATTTTGAATATTTTTTAACTGTAAGGATAGATCTTGAACCCGAGTAAGAACAAAATGATTTAAAAAAACAATAATAATCATGATAAAGAACAATGTTGTAAGAATTAAATAAACGAACAACTGTTTAATGTTTACCTTCTTTTGCAGGTAGAAACTTCTGTTGTTTACAAGACTTATTTCGTACGCTTTTTGATTAGAATAACTCTTCAAAAACAGCGATCCTCTTATTTTTGTTTCGCTGATTGGCTTTACGTTCACGAACAAATGGGCGGTCCGATTTTTAGTTTCCTTAATGGTAAGTGGAAGGGAGAGCGCCTCCCCCATTTGTCGAATCGTAGTTTCACTGATCATTTTCCCCATGATGAGGGTTCCGGGCGACGGTCCCCCATTATTGCTTCTATAAACAGATTGTAATGAGGACATGGTTAAACCAAAGTTTGTCGATACAAGTAACGTGTCATGAAGATTACTTTTCGACTGAATAATAGGTAAAAACACTTGATAAAAATCAGCATCTAATTCCAGTGGCTCGTGTCTCTGCAAGTCATACCCGCTCTGATAAACTAATTCATTTTTCTTATTAAGATAAATGATAAAGTTCACCATATTGTTTTCAAATGTGTCATTTTGCAGATTCACTTTGGGAAAATCGGAATGATCACCCGTTAAAAACGAAAAAGAATCATCCCAAACTGCCCAATCACGATTTGTTCTATTTAAAACATCCATAGTAGATAATAGATGATTCTTCACACGCTCAATATCTTTTTGTGTCGTCCGTTTGTCTAATTCAACAGAATCCTTCAATAAATAAGGACGAATAACGATGAAAAGAAGGATTAGAAATAGCAACATAGTAATGCCTATTATTATTGATGTTTTGACTCGAAGCTTCATCCATTCTCTGCCTTTCCCAACATGCCAATATTACCAGTTATGATTGTATAAAAAGATGAACTATTATATAAAAACGAATTGAAAGATCACGAAACTTTATCGTTCAATTATACCAGCTTTCCCGCCTCACTATTAGAGCATTCTTCTAATTTAATGACATTTTTATAATCCAATTTACATGATTACTATTTTTTAGGGGATTTCCGCAGTACAGCGGGTTAAAATGCTGAAGAGCCCGATTTACTTCAATCGGACTCTTGCAATTGATTTAAGATTTCTCTTCGTTCAGTTCATCGATTAGTTGTTTCGTTCTTTTCGCATTTCCTTCGGCAAAGAATCAATGGGTTTAAACCTTCATTCGTATTGTGATTTATCAACAAAGGCAGCATATAACAAATAAATCACGATACAGATAGCTGTTGTCACAAATCCCCAGCCGAGGGTAATTTGTTCAATAACAAGGTAGTTGTTACATAATTGCACCGGTGTTTCAATATATAGCCATCCCATTGCAGTGAATAACGCGATAAAGAAGTAAAAAATAAGATTTTTGATCATTGGCTTAAGCCTTTTCCAACTATCCCTAAGAGGAATTCCCGCCAAGATTGGCAAACTGATAAATTTGAATACCTCCATGGCCTGTACTGTCAAGGCCTCATCCATTGCCCTTGGAATCGTCCAATAGGATACTGTAATAAGAAATAATAAGATTCCGGGAACGCCATTCCCATTCCATTTTTCAAAAAAACGTGGAAAACGAAGTTGAAAAAAACGGGCCATAAGGAATCCCGCAAATACCAGCATTGGCATTTGCATATGCATGTGTATAATCATGACAGATTCCATTAAATTTGCTACTGGAGGCATTGCGAGAAAAAGTATGATCAATAAGCCATATAGTAATTGCTTCATCGTTACTCCCTCGCTCCCTTTTCAAGAATGCCCGTAAGCTTATTGGCGGCTTCGTCCACCTTTTTATAGTCCATTACATTGAGCAGTGTACCTTTTTTATCCACTAAATAGAAGGCGGAATTATGGGCGAAGCTGCCATTATCATCAGGGATGACAATGACCCCAAATGCTTTTAAAAGTGAATCCAATTCCACTTTATTCTTAATTCTTGCCATTCGCCACGTTTCGCCGTCACTATTAAAATAGGTTCGGTATTTTTCTAATGTTGCCGGGTCGTCTCTACCAGGATCAAAGCTTATACTTAAAAAGACAATATCTTTGCCGATATATTTGCTTGGTACCTTATCATATACTTTAGACATATTCATCTCCAATTGCGGGCAAACCGTTGTGCAGGAAGTATAGAGAAAGGTAATAAAGACATATTTGCCTTCAAATTCCTCAATTGAATACTTCCGACCCTTGCTATCCTCAAAGGTTACATCAGGAAACTTTGGTTTATCGTCAATTAGTTTATTTACTCGCGCTGTTTCAGCCGTAAAGGCCTGAAATCCATCTGTACCGAAATAGAACAGTGCAAGGCCAAATAAGATAACAAGCAAACACGCAAATGTAGTATGCCTATTTTTGATCATGAAGATCACTTCCCAAATCTATTATTTTCCAGTTGATTTATGCATAAAGAGATAGCCCTGACTTTAGAGCTATCTCTTTTTCAAACTTTCTAGCGCAAGCAGCTTAGGTCTCGGGGGCATAAGCCCCTGAGCAAGGCGCTTCCGCTTTTCTTTTTTACCAAGTCTTGAATGGTGGTGAACCTGGAGGTGCATTTACGATAAACTCTGATAATGGGATGACATACGCCATGGCGACAACCAATAGCATGATAACAATCCACATTCCCCAACGCTCTGTCCAATATGGAGTTTTCGTTGCATTTTCTTCTTCTTCCGCAATCGGGAATTCAGTTTCCCCTTTTGGTGCAAAGAACATCATATTGATTACTGCATACACTTGAAGTAACACACCGATGATTAATAATGTTCCGCCAACAGCTAAGCATAATAAATATGGGTTCCAGCTTAACGCTGTTGCATTGTCTCCATAAGTTGTAAAGGAAGTTCTACGTGGTGAGCCAAGTAAGCCCACAGCGTGCATGGATCCTGACATAAAGATCATACCAATTGTCCAAATCCACGTTTGGATTACACCTAATCGATTGATTTGTGGTGTTAACACACGTTTTGAAATATAAGGAACTAACCAATAGCTAATACCGAAAAACGTCATGACAACAGACATACCTAATGTTAAGTGGAAGTGTCCAACGATCCACATCGTATTGTGCACAACTTGGTCTAGTTGGTTCGTACTTTGTGCAATACCGCCAGCGCCTGCAGGAATGAAAGCAATCATTGCAATCATAGGAGCTAAGAAACGAACATCGCCCCATGGCATTTTTTTGTACCAGCCGATCAGTCCTTTTCCACCCTGTTTTCTTGCTGTTTTTTCAAATACAGCGAACATTGCCCATGCAGTCATTAATGAAGGGAAACCGATCGCTAAACTCATAAATACGTGCATAAATTTAACAGATGGTGAGATTCCAGGGTCAACGATTTGGTGATGGAATCCACCAGTAATATTCATGACAACCAAGGCAATAATAACAACACGTGTTAGTGTATCACTCCAGCGTCTACCGCCAATAATTTTTGGTACGATAACATACCAGGCAGAAACAGCTGTTAAATACCAGATGTTAACTAATGTATGACCAAAAGCCCAGAAAAGTGTACGAGCAACCATAACGTTGATTGTCTCTACCCAGCCAAATGACCAAGGAATAATCATCACAATAACTTCTACCGCTACAGGTACAGAACCGAAGAATAATAGAACAAATACGCCAGTAGCGAAGTATGATAGAATTGGAACATGTTGTCCTTTATGATTCTTTCTCCAATTGGCTACTTGGATAAAAGCTCCGAAAGCACACATCCAAACACCAACTACAATTAATGCTAAACCAATATAAAACATTGGCGCAGCTGCCATTGGCGGATAGAAGGTGTACATGACAGAAGCATCACCCATGATGATAGGGATCACTGCTAATACAAAACCGATAATTTTCAAACCAAAGCCAATCCAAGCCATCGTTCTTACTTTTGGAAGCAGACCACCTAAGGTATGAGACATTCCTGCGTAAAAATATCCAATCGTAAAGAAGGCAGTTAATACAACAACTAATAATAAACCATGTGCGGTTAACACTTGATAATAGTTAACCCATGACGGTAATTCCAACAATCCTGCACGATTCAATCCTTGCACAAGACCTAAAATCCCGCCAAGAAGTATGGCCATAAATGCTACAAATATATATGATTTCGTTAATAAGGCGTCTTCTTTGCTAATTCCCATTGCCCTATTTGCTTTATCTTTTAAATCTTTAGATTTTGCTGTTTGCATGTTGTTTCCCCCCTTTATTTAACCGTAATCGTTGTACTCATCATTTGGTGCCCAGCACCGCAATATTCGTTACATAACACTAAATATGTTCCGGGCTTATCAAATTTTTGGGTGATTTTTTGAACATGTCCCGGCATTACCATTGCGTTTAAGTTTGTTTCAGCCACCTCAAAACCATGAACAACATCTTTAGAAGTTAAAGTAAAATGTACGGTAGATCCGGCTGGAACTTCAATATTACCCGGATTAAAACTAAATACTTGCAATGTCATAACGACTTCGTATTCATTTTCACCAATCTTAGTAATCCCCGGCTTATCAAATGGTGCTGTTTGATCTACCTTTTGCGGGTCAATAATATCTTTATTACTTGGCGGCTCCATGTCATAAGCAAACGCTTGGTAGCCAGTGATAAACATAAAGATCATGATCATCCCAAAACTTAAGGTCAGCCATATCTTTTCATCAAGATGCATTTTCATCATTTTTCCCCCCTATAATCTCGTCATAAATAGCCCGTATAACAATAAATAAGTAGCAAGGATTACTACTCCGACAACACTGACAGAAATCCAGGTTCCTTTTAGCGGAGCTTCATGCGCTTCATTTTTTTTACCCTTTGTAGCTGCCATCCCATTTCATCCCCTTTATCTTCTTCATACTTACATAATAATTGCGAAGAGTTATCAACGAAGTGAACTGAATCACGGTAAATAGAATTTTTCTAGGGTGAAACAGGTTACTTACTATTTCACTTGCAAAAATACAACAGGATTCATTTGTTACCGCACTCTTAAAAAGCATTATTATCACTGTCTCAACGTTCTTTTTCTTAATGGTTCACTCTTGTGAAATAGAATTTTTATGGGAAATATCAGTAATAGATTAAAAATGACAAATCTGTGAACAACCTAGGATTCTAAATAAAAAAAAGCTGTCCCATTGTATGGCAATATGCTTGCATACATAGGAAACAGCTTTGAACTATTTGTATGAAAATATAGGCATTACTTAAATATCGGCATTGTAACGATAACCATCATAAGAAACATAATGGTTATATAATTTACAGAATAAAGAAAAATCACATGTGCCCATTTAAGATCATTCTTCGTGAAAAATCCATAAATACTCACTGCTAACCACCCAATATTGAGGATCGTTGCAAGGACAACAAATGTTGTTCCCAGTGATCCCAGATAAAATGGTAGTGGCAGTAAACAGGCAACGTACACCACCATTTGCCGCTTTGTCATTGGTAATCCATAGACAACTGGAAGCATGGCAACCCCCGCCGCTTTGTATTCATCATACTTCTTTATGGCAATTGCAAAGGTATGGGGCATTTGAAAAATAAATAAAATGAGTGCCAGCATAATCGGGATGATATGAAAACCAGATTCAATCGCCGTCCAGCCAATTAAAGGGGTAACAGCCCCTGAAACACTGCCGATGACAGTATTGAGCGTATAGCGGCGTTTTGACCACATCGTATATAGGATTACATAGGTAAACCAGCCGACGAACCCATATATGGCGGCTTCAACTGTTGTAAAAAGCAAGAGGATAAACCCAATTAAAGAAAAGGAAATTCCCAAGGTTAAAACCATTTTCAGTGAAAAATGACCCGTCACCGTTGGCCGATTCTTCGTTCTATCCATTACCGTGTCAATATCAACATCGTACCAATTATTGATCACGAGTGCTCCCGCCATAACAAATGTACTGCCAGTAAGCGTCAGCAAAAATACATCCCAATACTCATCAAAAGAAGCTCCAGTAAAATAAAGTGCTAACCAAAAACCCGTAAATACAGGCAACACATTCGCGATTAAAACAGGTCCTTTAATAAGCGATCTTAAATCAGCAAAGAAAGTAGAACTCGATAAAGCAGCTCTCCCACCATTTTGTGGCACAGCAATGCTATTCTTATTCAATTCAAAATCCTCCCTACATTGTGGTTGGAAAAATTCTTTAAACCATTATCAATTTTCCTCTCTATACATATTAACATAATTCTTTGCTACATATGTGCTGGAAGCTAATGTAATTTTAAAGGAGGCGATGTTTTTTACAAAAAAACTCCATCCTGTAAGGGACGGAGTTTTTCTTTGTTTTTTAGCGTAATATTCTAGCTGCACTAGAGAAAGATGACGGATTATACGATGCAATTTTCACAACATCACCTGTTTGTGGTGCATGGATATATTGCCCGCCACCAATATAGATGCCGACATGATAGGCAGGAGAACCTCTGAATACTAAATCTCCTGGCTGTACTTGACTTGGAGAAATCCTTGTTCCTACATTTTGCTGGTCTCTTGACACTCTCGGAAGACTAACGCCAACTGAGCGATACACATATGATACGAATCCCGAACAATCAAATCCGTTTGGCGTTGTTCCGCCCCAAACGTAAGGAACACCCAAGAATTGTTTAGCATACGCAATCACTGCACTTGCCGATCCAGAATTGGTCGGAATAGCTACATTATTCGTTGGCGTTGAAACTGCAGCGCTTTTTACTACGGATTGTTGCTGATTTCCTTCAGTTTGCCTTTGTGATTGTTGAGCTTGTTGAGCCTGTTGAGCCTGTTGTGCTTGTCGGGCTATTTCAGCCTGCCGTTCAGCTTCTTCTTGAGCCTGCTGATTCTCAAGGTTTTGTAATTTGTCCTTCGCAGCTACAATTGCTGTTGCAACTTCAGCTTTATCTTTTTCAATACTTTTTTGTTCTGCAGCTAATTCATCTTGGCTCTTTTTTAAATTGTCCAATTCACTATTTAATTTCTGCTCTGCTGTTTTCAACGCTTGTTCTTTTTCATTTAAACCATTCAGTAGGTCTGTATCTTGTTCCATGATCTGCGAAATGGCAGTGAACCGATTTAAAAACTCAGAAAGATTAGTAGAAGAAAGCAAAAGTTCTGCATATGTAGCAATTGACAGTTTCCCCTCTAACTGAATGCTTTTTAGTCGTTCGGAATAGACTTCTTTATGAGATTCTAAGGACTTTTTTGCTGCTTCAATTTCAGCCCTTGTTCCTTCAATTTTCCCTTGTTGTTCTTTGATTTGATTATTCAGTTTTTCACTATTTGCCATTGCTAAGGTAATTCGGTTATCTAATTGTTGCATCTTTGTTTCAAAGTCATTGATTTGTCCTTGCGTCGCATCGATTTGTCCTTGCGTCACTGGATTGGCAAAAGCAGGTGTTGCTTGAATCATTGTCGCGAGCACTGCTGCCGATACTGTATATTTAATTAATTTTCTGATCATCGCAAAATCTCCTTTTGTTTCCTATCATTAATTCGGTCTTTTACTATATTTCTAGTTTATAGTCTAAAAAGACTAAAAACAATGAATCTGTCGGTATTGTAATATAAATGTAATTTTATGTAGAAAAATATGACAAAAAATCGACATTAGTTCCCTTCTACCCTTTTATAAAATCTTTTGGTGCCGTGCTTTTTTTGTAACCTTCACAGCAATCATTTCGTTAGAAAAGAAAATAAAAACTTTAGGTGTTCACAAAAACCGACAATGTTCGAATAGGACATTTTGTAAAATAGTAGTAATATTTACTGTTTTTTTAAAATATCGGTAATAAATGTCACGAACTGAATAGTGATTCCTGCGAATTAGGTATGGGGGGAAGTTTATGGAAAGTGCAGCAGATATCCAAGCAATCGAAAAACGTCATAGAAAATCAACAAAGTGGTATGCAAACTGGTGGTTTATTACAGCCGGTATTATTTTTATTATCGCACTCATCATTGCGACTGGCAGCTACTATCAGGCAAAGCATTTTAATTCACAAATCAAGATTAATAGTATCAAAGTTGGTGGAATGACTGCCCATCAGGCATTAAAAAAATTAAAAGCAACCAAATTAACAAATGTCGTCTATGTTGGCGATCAACAGATTCTAGATGGAACAGATTCCATGATGGGATTTACGGATGAGGATCTGCCCGATATTGAAAAATTATTAAAGAACCAGTGGACGTTTTTTCCTTCTTCCAAAGCAAAGGATTATTCATTAATGCCAAGCAGTCAGGATGATTTCAGAAATCAGACGTTGAAAAAGCAGGTAGAAGAAAAGCTGCTGGCTATGAACCAGGGTTTAAAAGCGCCACAAGATGCAGTGGTTCGTTTGGAACAAGGCAAAATTGTTGTCACAAACAGCATTAGTGGAGAGCAGTATGATGTCGCCGGTCTTTTGAAAGATTACGACAAGCAAGAATATATTAGTGAAATCCGTCTTAATCCAGCATACATACAGCCAATTAAAGAAGACAGCGAGTTTGTAAAAAATCAACAGAAAAAGCTGGAAGAATTCCTGGCCCAGACTGTCGATTATAAGGTACAGAATAAAGTTTTTACGTTAACCGCGAGCGAATTAATTAAAAATGCCTCTATATCAAAAGATTTGCAGATAAAGATTGATGATGCGGGTGATTTCAAAAATAAGATTGCTGAGATTAACTATTCCCAATCCACCTTAAATAAAGATATCACCTTTAAGACCCATTCAGGTTCGGTGATATCGGTTAAAGGTAAAGGCTATGGATGGGCCATCGATGTTGATAAAGAAGTACCACGGATTAAGGACGCTTTTGAAAATGGAGAAAAGTCGGTTTCCGCCGCTAATATTTACGGAAATGGATGGAATGGTGAAGGCTACGGATATGAAGCGATTACGAACAATGGGATTGGTGATACATATGCTGAAGTCTCCATTGCAGAGCAAAGAATTTGGATTTACAAAAATGGGAAATTGGTCGTCACATCAAATGTTGTTACTGGCAATCATAGTACCCGTCATGATACATCACCAGGAGTATGGTATATTCTCTATAAAAAGTCACCGTCCGTACTAACTGGCCGAGAAAATGGAAAAATCACCTATCAGGTCGATGTTAATTATTGGGCTCCCTTTACAAATGACGGACAGGGATTCCACGATGCCAGCTGGCGAGGTAATTGGGCAAGGAATGCCTATCTATCGGCAGGATCACACGGCTGCGTCAACACTCCGCCGAGCGTGATGAAAACTGTGTATGACAATCTTAGCACCAATGAGCCGGTTGTTATATATTGAGAAATGGAAGGGCTGTCCCAAATGTGTAATACCTTATTACTAAACAATATAATACAATTAACCGATAGTATTCATAATAGGGTTTTTAGTAAACCTTAAATTTTCAATTTTCTTATTAAGGGAGGTGAATTATTGTGCAACAACAGGGTATTAGTGATACATCCTCACTTTTCTTACTATATAAATCATTGTTTGAGAATTATCCAGATGGAAGCTATGTCGTTGATATTGAAGGTAATTTTCTACTAATCAATAAAACTTTGGAAGAATTAACTGGTTTTACACAAGAAGAACTACTTCAGTCTTCCTTCCATTCCTTGATTAGTAAAGATTTACGGAAACATTATGAAGAAAGTTTTTCCGAAGTTTTAAATGGAATAAATAAAATGATTGATATTACAATTATCAATAAATCCGGAACGTATCTTGATTTGAATGTTACTGCCGTTCCTATTTCAATGGACAATCAAGTTATAGGTGTAGCTTGTATTGCTATTGATATTACAGACAGAAAAGATCTATTAATTTCAAAAAATCGCCTCAGCAATATAGTTAATAACATTGATATTTGTTTGTGGTCTTCAAGCCCTAGTTATAATGGATACTGCCAGATGTCCCCTTCATGTCTAAAAATTTATGGATATACGCAAGCGGATTTTATGAAAACTCCATTGCTATGGAAAGAAGTGATCCACCCGGACGACATTGCTTTTGTTGAAGAACAACAAAAGTTACTAGTAAAGGGGAAATCGATTGATTATCAATATCGTATTATTGATGCTACTGGTGATATTAAGTGGCTTTCTGCTAAAACAATACCAGTTTTCAACGATTTAGGAGAATTAGACCGATTAGATGGGATGACCACCGATATTAGTAAAAGTAGAAAAGCAGAGGAAGAATTATACTTTCTGGCATACTACGATTCGTTAACAGAATTGCCCAACCGAAGATTATTTGAAAAACATCTTGAAACCACACTATCCGAATCAAATAAATCAAATTCAAAAGTGGCTATTCTTTTTCTTGATTTAGACCATTTTAAATTATTCAATGATACACTAGGCCACAGAGTTGGAGATGAATTATTGCAAATCATTTCTAAACGTCTAAAGAGTCAGATAAACCACTGTGATTTTTTAGCTCGACAAGGCGGCGACGAATTCGTTGTTTTGTTAAACGATATTACAGATAGTGAGCAGGTAATGCTATTTGCCAAAAAAATAATTGAGATCATTTCTTCACCTATTGATCTAGCTGGAAAAGATTATGTCGTAACAACAAGCATTGGAATAAGTTTATATCCTGATCTTGCACGTGACTCCGAAGATCTTTTAAAACAAGCCGATCAAGCCACAACAATGACTAAAGCAAGTGGAAAAAACAACTTTCAATTCTATCATGATGATATGTCTCGTTCCTTATCAAGAAAATTGGAATTGACGCAAGAACTACGGCAAGCATTAAATAAAAATGCCCTATCTCTCTATTATCAACCCATTGTAGATATACGTGCTGGACAAATTGTCGGCTTCGAAGCGTTACTCCGATGGAAGGACAAAAAGCTGGGTTTTATTTCCCCTGCAGAATTTATTCCAATTGCTGAAGAATCAAGCCTCATTGTTCCGATTGGTGAGTGGGTTCTACGGACAGCTTGTACACAAATTATGGAAATTCATCATTTAGGATATACTCAGACATACGTTTCAGTAAACATCTCAACAAGGCAATTTGAAGAAGAATTATTTGTTACCCAAGTTAAAAATATTCTTAATGAAACGAATATAGATCCACGCCTTCTAAAAATTGAAATTACAGAAAGCGTCATGATGAAGGACATTATGAATATTATTGTCAAACTCCAAGAATTAGGGGACTTAGGAATTGAAGTATTACTTGATGATTTTGGGACAGGTTACTCTTCCTTAAGTTACTTGGGAAAACTCCCGATAAATACATTGAAAATCGACCAATCATTTGTGCAAAGCATCAACAAAAGCTCAGGGCAGGAAGCAATTGTGCGGACGATCATTGGAATGGCAAATAGCTTGGAAAAAGGTATTATCGCAGAGGGAGTAGAACAAGAAGAGCAACTACATTTCTTGCAAGATCTTGGTTGCACAAATCTACAAGGATACCTATTTAGTAAACCATTACCATTTACTGAAATTCGTAAATTCCTTCAACAAGAAATTAAGACATACCACAAAATAAAAATATAAATTCAATCCCGAAGAGACTTTCCATTATTGCTCAATCTTCGGGATCTTTTTTCCCTTTTTCCTTCTGAATTAATAACTGTTATTAATGACAGTTACATCATTTCACCGTCCCCATCCCATCAACATTCTTTTCCAAAGTTATCAAGCAATGCACGCACTTCATCTGTTGATTTCGTGTTCATCAGTTGATTTCTTAAGTCTGCAGCTCCTGGAAATCCTTTGACATATATTTTGAAAAAGCGATGAAGCCCTGTGATGGAACGTGGCAATAATTCCGCATATTGATCTTGAAGATCAAGCTGCAGTCTTAAAAGATCAAGGTATTCTTTACTGCTATGCTCTTTTGGCACTTTTTCAAAAGCAAATGGATTCTTAAAAATACCTCGCCCGATCATAACGCCATCAATACCATATTGTTCCGCAAGCCGCATCCCAGTTTGGCGGTCAGGAATGTCTCCATTGATTGTTAGCAGCGTATTGGGTGCGATTCGGTCACGTAATTTTTTGATTTCCGGAATGAGCTCCCAGTGCGCATCTACTTGGCTCATTTCCTCTCTTGTCCGTAAATGAATAGAAAGGTTTGCAATATCCTGTTTGAAAAGATGCGTTAGCCACTCCTCCCACTCCTGAACCTTTTTATAGCCAAGTCGTGTTTTCACGCTGACAGGCAGTCCCCCCGCCTTTGCTGCCTGAATAAGTTCTGCCGCAACATCTGGCCTTAGTATAAGGCCACTCCCTTTCCCTCTTGATGCCACATTTGGTACAGGGCAGCCCATATTAATGTCGATACCTTTAAATCCTAGCTCTGCCATGCCCATACTCATTTGACGGAAATATTCGGGATTATCCCCCCAAATATGTGCCACAATTGGCTGTTCATCTTCTGTAAACGTCAAACGGCCACGCACACTTTTCATACCTTCTGGATGACAATAGCTATCCGAGTTTGTAAACTCTGTGAAAAATACATCCGGTCGGCCGGCTTCACTTACGACGTGACGAAAAACAAGATCTGTCACATCTTCCATTGGGGCAAGTACAAAAAATGGTCGTGGTAAATCACGCCAAAAATTATCTATCATTTTAAACTCAAATCCCTTCACTATGATGACGACTTCCAACTATCGGTCAAATAATAGTATGCTGTCTAGTTCCTCTACTTATATCATGCTTCATAACTTGTTATCAAACGGAAGTCCCTTTTAGACCTATGAAAATCGGCACTATTTATTTTAACGAAAATCGGTCCTGAATGGTATTTTTATAAACAAAAAGCAGATGGTATAGATTTTTTTTATATCAACTGCTTTTCAATTATGCCAACGCCAACCGCGCGGCTACTTCACAATAAGTCATTTCATTCACCATATACTATATAGCAAATTTCAGATTAGAACTCCACCAGTTCTTTCATTTTTTGTACAGTTATTACCACATGAGAATAACCTATACCTTACCCTCCGTTTCGGTTGTATAATAGACTTTTGCCCAATCGTTATACACATAAATATAATTCAAATTTACAGTTTTGATAAAAAATAACTTCAATATAGAAAAAACAGACAAAATCTAGTAAGATATCCACATGTGACATTAGATAAGGGGTTAAGAAAATGAGTGTATTAAACGTAAAAAATTTAAGCCACGGTTTCGGTGATCGTGCGATTTTTAATGATGTGTCTTTTCGACTTTTAAAGGGTGAACACGTTGGACTAGTTGGGGCAAATGGTGAGGGTAAATCTACTTTCATGAATATTGTGACTGGAAAATTGCAACCCGACGAAGGGAAAGTGGAGTGGTCACGAAAAGTTCGTGTTGGTTATTTAGATCAGCATGCTGTCCTTCAAAAAGGTACAACGATGCGTGAGGCATTGAGTACTGCTTTTCAATATCTTTTTGATGCGGAAGCAGAGATCAATGAACTTTATGCAAAAATGGGTGATGAAGGTGCTGATATTGATGCACTGCTTGCAGAAGTAGGAGAATTGCAAGAAACGTTAGATAGTAATGATTTCTATCAAATTAATTCAAAAGTTGAAGAAGTTGCTCGTGGTCTAGGTTTAGACGATGTGGGACTCGATCGAGATGTAGATGATCTTAGCGGTGGGCAGCGGACGAAAGTTTTGCTTGCAAAGCTCTTGCTAGAAAAGCCTGAAATCCTATTACTTGACGAGCCTACGAACTATTTGGATGAGCAGCATATCGAATGGCTGAAGCGCTATTTACAGGAATATGAGAATGCATTTATCTTAATTTCACATGATATTCCATTCTTAAACAATGTGGTTAACTTGATTTACCACATGGAAAATCAAGAGTTAAATCGTTATGTCGGTGATTATGATAACTTCTTAAAAATATATGAAATGAAGAAGCAGCAGCTGGAGTCTGCTTTCAAGCGTCAACAACAAGAAATTGCTGATTTGAAAGATTTCGTGGCACGTAACAAGGCAAGTGTTGCGACTCGTAATATGGCGATGTCTCGTCAAAAGAAACTGGACAAAATGGAAGTTATCGAATTGGGTAGAGAGAAGCCGAAACCAGAGTTTAACTTCAAAGAAGCTCGTGCAACCAGTCGCTATATTTTCACAGCCGAAGATCTTGTTATTGGTTACAATGAGCCACTTTCTCGCCCTCTGAATTTGAAAATGGAACGAGGACAAAAAATTGCATTCGTTGGTGCAAACGGCATTGGTAAGTCAACTCTTTTAAAAAGTATTCTTGGGTTGATTGATCCGCTGGAGGGTAAAGTAGAACGCGGTGATTATCAACATATTGGTTACTTCGAGCAGGAAGTGAAACAGTCCAATTACAACACTTGTATTGAAGAGATTTGGAGCACGTTTCCAAGTATGAATCAGGCTGAAATCCGAGCTGCTCTTGCAAAATGTGGACTAACAACGAAACATATTGAAAGTAAAGTCGAAGTCCTTTCTGGTGGCGAAAAAGCCAAAGTTCGCTTGTGTAAAATTATTAACACACCAACGAATTTATTAATTCTAGACGAGCCTACCAATCACTTGGATGTGGATGCAAAAGAAGAATTGAAGCGTGCTTTAAAAGCCTATCGCGGAAGTATCTTGATGGTATCCCACGAACCTGATTTCTATCGTGAAATTGCGACCGATATTTGGAATTGTGAGGATTGGACGACGAAAGTGTTTTAAATAAAGATTAAGGGGTACCCAATTTTACTTGGGTACCCCTTTTTATTTTACCTGGCTAGTGATGGCAGACTATTTTGTTCAGTTAATAATTTCGCCCTTGTTTTTAGCTATATTTTCTTGCCATTTACCTCGCTCCATAGTTGTCAGTTTCGCCCAATCTGTTACCTCACCAATAATTTTTAATGGTTCTTTTGAACGGTAAGAACGTGTTAAGTTACCAGGAAATTTTTTATCTGTAACATTTGGGTCGTTTTCAAATTCACCCGTTGGGTCTATTATATAAACTCGTTCTCTTCCTTCTCCTTTTGCTAAAGCAGCTGCAAGTCCTGCGCCATTAACATTAGCAGTGAAATAAATATGGTTCATTTTAAGTCCAGGTTCGTAATTTGAAGTTCCACCTGCTATTAATAAATCACCAACCTTCAAGTCTGCCTTTGTCCCATGGTAAAAGGGTCCTACATCAGAAGGTGCACCCTGAGATGAATTTGACAACTCATTATTTCTTTTTGCATTCTCAGTATCACCTAACTCCTCATAACATTTGGCAATGTTTAAATATAAAGTTGAGTATGCACTCTTCACATTTTCATCATCTATTTTTTGTGCACACTGTAGAGATGTTTCCATCCATTTTAATTTGTCTGTACTACTCGTTTGTTGACGTGCTAAATGATATGCTGCAATAAACCGTTCATAGTCGTCTGTTGCTTCGTCCCATGCTTTCTGAAACACCTTGATTGCCTCTTCAATATTTCCACTATCCTCCAATCCCATCCCACCTATACAAAGTTTAATAACTGCGTTATTTGGATCAAATTTTATATTCATCTAATTACCTCCACTTTCATTAAAGGATCTCTTCGAATGTTATTATAATTGATTCAAAGGAAATATCATACAAAACCATATAATGCTCAGCTACTTGTCACACATGCTTGAAATTCTCACTCCTGTAGTGTAAACACCCATTAAAGACTAAACCCCAGTCCTAAGACTGGGAATGTTAAATGTTTTTACCTATTAACTTTGTTAAGTAACGTGATGGCGATTGAATAACCAATAATTGGTGATACTCCATATCCCATGATTGGCATTGGAAAATTCCCAAAGAAAGTTGCAATGATCATCATTAGATAATAAGCTCCTAGTGATAAAGATAGAACATTTTTCTTTCCCCCTAAAAAGAAGGGAAGCAATAATAATATAAGAGATATGACACCCAGAATTAGCCAGATAGTCCCCATATCTGCAACTAAAAAGATAATTTGTTCTACGAAAGGAACCGGAGCTAGATCATCAAGGAAGAGCCATGATAGGATAACAATAATAGCTGTAAGTGCTAGATGAAGTATCTTTAGCATAGGAGTAGTAATATTTTTCCAGATCATAACAACAGTAGCACATGCAAAAGCAGTTACTTGACTTGCATCTGGATGGAGTAGCAATGTGATTAATGCGATGTAGGTCAGTCCTACTGTATAAAATATGGGACGTTTTAATGATAAACGCCAAAGTTGAATAATTAGTAAAGGCAAGAAAATCACCGCTACATTAAATCTTATTGGTCCCAACGATACCCAACGATGAACACCATCTAATCCATCAAACAAAAATGGTAAAACTAATAAAAGCAAAATAATAATAGTCAAACTAAAATTATCTTGGTGTAAATAACTTTTCTTGTTTCTGATTAAAAAAGCACACCCCAAAATGGTTCCGAAAATCCAAACGATTATATTTTGAATCCAAATACTTGAGTCTACACCATATGATATCATTGCCAGTATCCCTATAATAATAGAAGGTATCATCAAAAAATAAGGCATGATGACTATTAATTTATTGTTTTGCATACTTGTGGTGGCCCCTTTTTTAAAAGAACATAATTAACAACCTACAGTATAATTGCTTTTCTTCATTTGTCATTAACAAATGAAGAAAAATAATTACATTATCCTTTACTTTACAAGAATAAGTTGCACAACACACTCCACATATGTGGGGTGTATGTGCCTGTTACTCCACAGAATTAAAAGGTGAATAATAAAAACAATCAAGGAACTCTACGGAATTAGAACAGAGGGCGCCTTGATTTATTAATAATGTAAAACTATATTATTTTAATTCTACCTATTCATATTTTGATATCTTTTTAGGAGGTAAATCATAGGAATCAGAGTAAATATGAACTCCATGCTAAAAGCAACGACTAACCATAGTTGTAAACTTGATGGCCATGGCCAAATAAGCTGTATGATTATTCTTAGAAACCATATAAGGGTAAAGAACGCATAAAATATTTTTAATTCCTTTGAACCATCAAATAATTTTCTTTGCACTAATAAAAACAGCAAACTAAATCCGGCTAACAAAAGGGAAAAGCAAAAATTTATGTAGTTAATTGAATGATATATCTCAATCGGAGCATCTGGTATATAAGAATACCATTTAAAAGAATACGGTGCAAAAAAATGCAATATTCCAACCATGCAACTAATAATACAAGCAATATTAAAAAATACCATTACCATTTTTTTCATTTCAACACCTCACCAACATCCGAATATCATATTATAAACCTTAATTGTTATAGCATTTAATAACATTGGTACTTGATTTGTGATGTTACAAATTAAGGCCTATAACCCACTGCAAAATCATCTGGAGAACAGGCTCTTAATATCTATATTTTACCATTTGTGTTGCGTTATTTAAATTTCACCTATAAAAATACACAAAGTGTTCGATATTATTATTTGGTGGTAGTAACATTGATAAAAGTTTTTAAAATCAGTTGCTTGGTTAAGGTTCGTTAACAAACTACGCATTTTTCACAATCATTTATGGCATGATAAAAAACGCCATTTTGATCAATTATTTCTCAAAATGGCGCTTCTTTCTAATCTGTTAACTGTCCATATGGACTGTTTGTGGATGATTCATCTTATGAAAATCATTTAAACTTGTACAGCACTAAAACATTTTTATTTACTTTTCATTCCCCCAGCTCTTGTATTAACTTTTTGACTGTATAATAAGCAGGCTTAGGAGTATAATCATCCCGCAAAATTCCATATTGATGAAATAGGTCCTCTTTTGTGCTATCTGCATCTCGCAGTCCGAAAAGCTCATAATGTGATATATTAAGTTCCTTACGTAAATGATAAATTGTTCGGATTATCATCTCAAGAACTTCCGATTGGTTTTCATAAGATCTTTCACGGTCTGTCATGGGATTCTTCCCGGTTGGCCATCCATTTTCCGTTACTCGGATAGGGACAGAAGCAGGGATCCCGGCAGAACTAAGATGTACTTCCCTTAGATTGCGAAGTGTTTGTTCAACACAAGTTGGTATATCTCCTAAATCTATCGGTTGTTCATCAAATACATCTACATAAAAGTTATGACCCACAAAATCGACAGAATCAAAGAATAACCGATCTCCCATTTTCGCCAGGTTCTCCCAAAAGTCTGGAACTGAAGCTTGGCTTTCCGGTACCGATCCGAATCCAATCTTTAATGGCAGATTGAGCTTCCTTGCTTCTTGCTTTGCTGTAATGACACCTTCCACAAGGGCTTGCATAATATACGGTTTCGAACCTTCCATAAATGACAGATTAGGTTCATTCGTTATTTGAAGGGAAGCCAAATGAGAGCCATATTTATGAATCACCTTTCGAATAAACTCTAGCCAACTGTGAAGTTCTATTCCAGTTTCCTGCTGATCCGTCCAATCCCCGCAACCAACGGTCAAGTCTCCCAATAACCCAGCATGTAGATACTGGTCTGCTCGCGATAACATTTTTGTTTCCCATTTTTTTGTATAGATGAGATAGGTTCTTGAAAATAAATGCTTTGCATCACCTTTAAGATCTTGGAGTGCCATTTGAATCTTTTCATAATTATCCTCTTCGCCTTGAGCCAAACCGAAGGGTGTTCCCGCAACGCTTAGTGGATATATTCCAAAAGTTAGAGCAGATGATTTCATACTGTTCACTTCTCCCTTAGTTAGTGACTTTCTTTTTTAGCTTTTTGACTCAGCATGATCGTGATAACGGATGATATAACAATACTAACATTTGTTAGCTGCTGCTTCGCTATGCCTACCGTTGCAAGTTTCCTTAATATTCACTGCTTTCTTTTGCATATATGAAAACTCAATTACATGATTCTTTAATATGAGTTAGCTTTGCTGCATCCTGCTTAACACAGTTAATATAGTAAATATTCTATAACTATTTTTAAAATAAATCCACATATAAACAAATTTCTAGTAAACAAAACTTTACAAACGGCGAGACTTCAATTTACTTTTCCACTAATTTTGACACTAATGGTTGGAAGATTGCGGTAGAGCAATGCATTTCAAAAAAATTCGAAAAGGGTATGTATGTGGTAATTATTATAAACATGGGATAAAGGCTAGTAGTGATCAGTGTGTGAGCGAAGCCATATAGAAGGAACAGTGAAGCACGACCTAAATAGAATATTCGGGTACCAATCGATTGAAAAATAAATAATAGATTTTTAAAAAAAGGCTTGGATAAATTTATAAAACACAATAACCTAACCCCTGAAGTGCTTCATAGGTTAATAGATAAAATAGAATTACATAGAGACGGAACCGTTGATGTTGATTACCGTTTGAGAGAACCAACAGTCCCATCCCCATAGTTTTTGATTATTAATTCTTTTAATTTTATCAACGCACAGCACTCTACACGCGTGGAGTGTATGTGGCAACACATGAGAGCTGGTAGGTTTAAGTGATTGGTTAAGTCCAACGATAGTAGAACCTAACCTTTCCCAAAATTTCATTCTGAACGTTAGATTATATGCTAACGTATCCTAGCAAATACAGATATTGTATAATAAGTATAATTTGTGTCATTTATTTTTATATAACGTGCCTCTCGAAAAATTTGCATTTGCAGACTAAGGAAGTGATTTTAGTTGATACAATCCAAAAGAGATAGAAAAATGTATCTATTTATACTCTTAGGCATTTATTTCTCCATATTGGTATACTTTATGTTTTTCGGATTTGGTCGTCCGCAACTCACCATGATTCATCATGAATATCGGTATTGGTTAATACCTGATTCGATTCCTTTGTGGCTGCCTAAACACTTTTCTATAGATATTTTAAAACTATGGATATTTGCTCTTGGCAACCTATTAGCATTTATTCCATTTGGGCTACTTGTCCCGATGGTATTTAAAAAGCATATTAATACATACCTAAAGTTTGTTATGATATTTGTGCCTTTTATTCTATGCATGGAAATTGTTCAAATGGTGACTTATTTAGGAAGCTTTGATGTAACGGATATTATTGTAAATACAATGGGTGCAACAATTGGTTTTTATTCATACAAATTTAGCAAACAAATGAATACTTTAGGAACGAAACTCATTACTATGGGATTGACCATTGTTGGGTTATCTATAATAATGTTCCTCATAGCGTGGATATTTAACAATACGATCAAGTTATTTCTTTGAAATACATTCAATTCGCACTTTGAGTTAGCTTTCTATTTCAACTCCTGTTTTACATTACTGATGTGTTAATCTTCCTTTTTAATACGCAAAGAAAGAAGTACGAATTCCAACACCAAGATTTCGTTCTTCTTTCTTTATACTTGTACACCAAAATAAACCCTTCCGAAATCCCCCGCATTCCACCGTTCAAGTGAAAATAAAGTTTTCCTACAGAACCCCCATTTTAGACCTTTTATGCACCCGTTTGTTCTGGAGTATTTCTTCCGGTGAAACGCTTTTATATTTTGGAATTTGTTGTATATTTCTCTAGTTCTTCTTCTTTAAATCCAATAATGACTTTTTCTCCATCTGTCAATATAGGTTTTTTTAGTAACATTCCATCAGATGCCAATAAATCTAGTAATTCTTTATCCGTCGTTACCTTTATTTTATCCCTTATTCCCAATTCACGGTACTTTTTCGTACTGGTACTAATAAAATTCTTTAATTCCAACCCACTCTTTTCATACATTCCTTGTAATTCATCCCGAGATGGAGGCGTTTTACCTATATGAAATAGCTCATACGGCACTTGATGTTCATCTAACCATTTCTTTGTTTTTCTACAGGTTTGGCATTGTGGATGCCAGTATAAAGTTAATCTCATTTTATACCCCCTACCTTGTTTCTTAAAAATAAAAATGGATAAAAAGGAATAACTCCAACGTTATTCTTCTATTAAACAACGTATTACATATATAGTCGTATCTTCATTTGCATTTACAAAACCAATCTTCTCTGTTCCATGAACATGAATAATAGTGCCTTCTCTTATTTCTGTTTGTTTTCCATCAGAAATAAAAGTTCCTCCACCTTGTAGAACGTGGAAAAATAACTGTGAAGATGGATGATAATGTTCTGGCATCATTTGCTTTGGCAGGAAGTTCAAAAGAAAACCATTTGTAAATCCATCCTTAAAAAAGTCGACTTTTGCAAATCCCTTATCCCTAGTTTTCCTAAACATTGAAATTTCATAGTTTTCCAATTTTCCATCCTCCTACTTAGATGTTGTCATGCGTAAGTTACCTTTACTATCATTTATTCGGCAAAACATCCATATACATAATAAAAGTCGTTAACCTTTGCTATTTTCTTTTTCTATCATTCAAATGATTCCAGTGCTACAGAGGTCATCTTCTTTCCCAAAGTTACTCTGCCAATTTTTTAAGTATGACCGTTGACATGACATCAATAAATTCATCATTTGCATTAGGCATTTCAGGGCGATAATAGGCTGTTCCCAAATCATCTGTTACTGTTTTGCATTCAATATCATTATCATAAAGTACCTCAAGATGATTACAAACAAACCCAACAGGTGCATATACAAATGCCTTATATTGATGTTCTTTGAACAATTCTCTTGTTAAATCCTGCACATCAGGACCCAGCCATGGTTCCGGTGTTTTCCCAGCACTCTGCCAACCAACAGTATATCTCGGAATACCAGCACTTGCTGCAATTAAGTCTGCTGTTTCCTGCAGTTGATCAGGATAAGGATCATGAAATTGGAGAATTTTCTCCGGTAAGCTATGTGCTGAGAAAATAAGCATCGAATTTGACTTTTCTTCTGCAGGCATTTGGTTATAAACTTGTTTAATCATTTTACTCCAGTACGAAATAAATTTAGGCTCTTTATACCAGCTATCGATAGTGATAATGTTAGGCCCACCAATTTTTCTTGCTTCTTCTCTTGCCCTTTCGTTATACGTTTTCACACTAAAGGTTGAAAAGTGTGGAGCAAGGACTAAACTTACAGCTTCATCAATTCCATCTTCATGCATCTTTTTTACGGCATCCTCTATAAACGGTTCTATGTGTTTTAACCCTAGATACATCTTAAATTCAATTTGATCCTGTATATCATTTAGGTGTTTTTCAAGTTTTATAGCTTGCTCACTCGTTATTTTCATAAGCGGAGAAATTCTGCCAATTGCATCGTACCGACTTTTTAAATCCGCTATCAGTTCTGCTGATGGCTTTTGTCCGTGTCGTATATCTGTATAATATCGTTCTAAATCAGCTTCTTTATCTGGAGAGCCATATGCCATTATGAGCAAGCCCATTTTCCTTTTCCCCATTCTTTCGCACCTCATTTATATTGTAGTATAAGAAATCTTCAACCTAGAAACTTATGATTTTTGTTTTCCACAGTCCACTTTCAGCTGAAATCTTGAGACAATTCTCAAGGGCAACGAGTAAACTGGGGAAGTTTACGTACATTAAGGAGATGTAAATCCATAACTATAATAACTAACGATTCTTGAAAAAGAATTGACGCGTATCAATATTACGATGCCAAAGACCACTTGGAAAAGGTAACAATAATTGTTAAAAGGGGGAGTGATGCCAAATTATATCTGGGCAACTTCATCTATTAATTCTATGGAGAAATAAATCAGGTGTAACAATAAAAACAAGCAAGGCACTCTAGGGAATTAGAAATAGGTGCCTTGCTTTACTTATATTGTAAAATTATATTATTTCAATTCTACTATTCATGTATTCGTGTATTCTTAAGAAAATATATCATGGGAATTAGGGTAAATACGAACTCCATGGTAAAAGCAATAATTAACCATAGTTGTAAACTTGAAGGCCATGGCCAAATGAGCTGTATTATTATTCTTGAAAACCATATTAGAGTATAGAATGCATAGAATATTTTTAATTCCCTTGAACCATCAAATAATTTTCTTTGGGCTATTAAAAACAGCAAACTGAATCCCGCTAACAAAAAGGAAAAGCAAAAATTTATGTAGTTAATTGATTGATAAATCTCAATTGGAGCGTCCGGTATATAAGAATACCATTTAAAATAATACGGAGCAAAAAAATGCATTACCCCTACCATGCAGCTAATCATGCAAGCGATATTAAAAAATACTATTACGATTTTTTTCATTTCAGTACCTCACCAATGGAAAGCATATTTAAAGCCTTTAGACTTATCAAATATGGAATTAGTAAAATTCTGATTCAAGCGGTGCGTCCTCTCAATTTATTCTTAAATGATGTTGCCTCGTATCGCTATCATGAGTGGATCGTAAATACCCTCCAAGTAATATTAATGAAGCTACCAAATACAGTGCGGTAAATACTACAAAGAAATAAGCATCATCCGGACAGAATACCATCGACAAATTAAAACAGAAGTGAACCCAAAAGGCGTTAAAAAGGTTATCACTCTTCTTCATTATAACTGCCATGATAAAGGTCAATGCTGTCAGGAGCACTAAATTTTCAATGATATAAAGAAGCAGCGACCATCCGCTATAATCGGTTGAAACAAACCAAAGCGGCGCGTGCCAGAACGCCCAGGTTACCCCCAAAGAAAGGTTTCCTCTTATGAATCCAAATCGCTTCTCTAATTCCGGACGCAGGTAACCACGCCAGCCCGATTCCTCGCCGGAAGCTCCCTGAAAAATGGTAAACAAAAAAGTGCTCGGAAGTATGGATGGATTAACTATAAGTTGCTCAGTGATGGACGTCTTTTGAGTTGCAGATATAATCAACGCCGATAATATGAGAACGCCTGTTGCGGTTAAAAATACAAATAAAATTTGGCTAATACGCAATTTTTCTTTGAAAGCTTTTTGATAAAACTCCTTTACTGTTATACCGGGGTTTAGCTTTTTCAACATAACCAGGAGCACAATCGTCGGGGTCCAGCTGCATATTACAACAACCCATTGCATCGCCGCAGGTGTACCGTGGAGGACCTGCGATACCAGCCCGCCAAGCCCTAAGACCAGTACCCAAAACAGCAAGTATGTATTGATCACATACTTCCATATTACATTAAACCTTTTCCCGTTCATGATACTTCCCCCTATCTTTTAATAAATTTCCATGTAAATTCCTTTAAAGGATTATGAAAAAGCTTCAGGATAACAGGTGTCTAATATACATATTTTACCATAAGTGTTGTGTTATTCTAATTCCACTTTTAAAAATACACAAAGTGTTCAATTTTATTGTCTATGGTGCCACTGGTACCTCCCGAATTTTCTTGTCTCACTTTTTTTCCACTCATTAAACATTTCAGTTTTCATCAAGAAAGCAGTTTTCAAAATTAAACAATTCATATCTTCGAGGTCTCGGTGAGTCAGGCCAATTAAATTCAAACATTATCAGATTCCATTATTTAAAGGTGTAAACTTCGAGTTATATTCGCGAAACATGGGGTAAGTTTTGCTCTTGTCCAGTTAAGTATAGCCGATGCATAAAGCACCCATTACTTTAAGTATACTCTTTCACAATTAGCTTTTACTTTTGAAAAATCCTAATTTTTATTTTCCATATAGTTAACCATATGAGGAGGTATCCATAAACCAATAACAGCTATAAACAGTCAAATGATTACAGTCATAAAAACATGATCAAAAGGAAAATAGGTAAACTCTACCTATGTTTTACTCTACGGAGCGTTTGTTGATGCTAACCATATAAACCCCTAAGATGAAAATAGAGCAGGAGGAAAAAATGATGGATAATCGTAAAGTTGGAGAGTTAATTTATAATTTACGGAAAGAAAAAGGGCTGACACAGAAACAATTAGCTGATCAAATGAACATATCTGATCGAACGATTTCAAAATGGGAGCGTGGATATGGCTGTCCAGATGTCACGCTATTACCAAGTTTATCTACCCTATTAGGCGTAAATATAGAAAATATTTTAGATGGTGAATTATCGTCGAATGAATTTGTAGGAGGAAATATGAAAAAGTCAAATTATTTTGTCTGTCCGTCATGTAATAATGTTGTATTAGCCACGGGAGATATCACCCTATCTTGCTGTGGGAGAAAATTAGAACGATTAGCAGCAAAGAAAGCAACAGACGAAGAAAAGCTACCAATTACAGAAATTGATAATGAATGGTTTATTTCAAGCGATCATCCTATGACAAAAGATCATTATATATCATTTATTGCTGTTGCTACAGGTGATCAAGTTCAAATAATAAAACAGTATCCTGAGTGGGGTTTACAAACACGTATCCCGAAACGTAAACATAGCAAACTGTTATGGTATGATACTCAATTTGGTTTATTCTATCAGATTTTATCATAAATTTTATATAAAAATACACGAGTTATGACTTAAATGTTCATACTCGATGGTTTTTCCCCCACTTCAAAATCTTGATCCAAAAAGTGAGGGATTCTTTCGAAATTAAACCTTTTAGGAGTTATCTGAAATGAATAAATCTTTAAATGAAACTATGGTCTTAGCAAAACCGATGATTGTCTTTCTCATACCTGTCATTTTTGCAAGTGTTTTGCAATCATTAGGTCAAATATTTGGAATTATCATCGTTGGACAAACACTTGGAGTAGATTCTTTGGCAGCTATTTCTGCATTCTTCCCTCTATTCTTTTTTTTAATATCCTTTGTAATCGGAATTGGATCTGGAAGTTCCATTCTGGTTGGGCAAACGTACGGTGGAGGAAATATCTCAAAAATGAAGGAAGTTGTTGGAGTAACTTTGGCATTTACGATGATCATATCCATTGCTGTCACCCTAATCGGAGGCTTCTTTACAGAAGATATTCTAAAATGGATGGGAACACCTGAGAATATTCTGGTTGCAAGTACAGAATATGCACGTATTTTATTTGTTACATTACCTATTACTTTCTTATATATGTGCTATACAACCTTTATGAGGGGTGTTGGAGATTCAAAAACACCTTTTTATTTCTTATTAATTAGTATTATCTTAAATATCGCCTTGCTTCCAATTCTCATTTTCGGATGGCTCGGTTTACCGGAATTTGGATTAAATGGTGCTGCTTACGCCTCTGTATTATCCAATTTCATTACATTTGTAATTCTATTAGTGTACTTACACAAAAAAAGTCATGTACTCAAATTAGATTTTATTATTTTGAAAAATCTCCACTTGAAAGGCCCGGTATTGAAAGCCTTACTGAAATTAGCCATTCCTACTAGTATAAGTATGATTTCAATCGCATTGTCAGAAATTGCAGTCATAACTTTTGTAAATGATTATGGATCCAATGCAACGGCTGCATACGGAATCGTCAATCAAATTGCAAGCTACGTTCAAATACCAGCGATGAGTATTTCAATTGCCATTTCAGTATTTGTTGCACAAGCTGTGGGGTCCGGAAATATTTCAAACATTAAACATATAACGAAAATATCCATTACACTAAACTATCTTCTTGGTGGTATTCTTATTCTCATTCTTTACCTGATACCAAATCTCGTTTTAAGAATTTTCTTAGACAACTACGATACTATTAATCTTGCAAAAGATCTTATAATAATCTCATTTTGGAGTTATGTTATTTTGGGTCACACTCAAGCACTTTCAGCAACAATGAGAGCAACAGGGACGGTATTATTGCCAACAATTTTTACAATCACAAGTATTTTGGTGATTGAAGTTCCAGTAGCATACTCCTTATCACATTTTACAAGACTTGGGATAGATGGAATATGGCTCGCATATCCAGTTGCGTTCATAGTCAATTTCTTGGCTCAATCTATTTACCACCGACTTTTTTGGAAAAAGAAATCTTTCAAGGCACTAATTAATTAAAACCTACTAAAAAAGAAGATCAGCGTCCTATTACGCCAAGACCGGAACCCAAAAATAAGCTGACGGAAGAGGAAAAGATGGAAATTCTGGAGGTTGTAAAAAAGGAGCATTACGGCAATTGATTGAGGACGCAAAGCAGCCTAAGTTCGATGTCATCCTTTCAAAGGAGCTATCGCGACTTAGGCACAGTATTCCTGAAGAAAACCAATTTGTTGTAAAGAACACTCACCCTGCAAACATTTCAAATGAAATGTTTGATGTCGTTCAAAAGCTAATGAAAAGCCGCAAAAAAAATCATACAAAAGTAAAAAAACATCTTTTTACAAATGTCCTATATTGTTCTGATTGTGGAGCAGGTATGTGGTATAGGCAAAATCGAATTGGTTACATTTGCGGGAGTTACGCTCGTCATGGGAGAATCGCTTGCACTCATAAAACGATAAAAGAAAAGGATTTAAAAGAAACAATCCTTTCTGATATTAATAAAATGGCTCAAGTTATTAATGACAAGGAATACCTAAATAACCTTGCCGTAGAAGCTCAAAAGAAACAAAAACAAGGTACTCAAACTTTAACTAAAATTGATAACGAGATTAAAGCTGCCAAGGAAAAAAAGAAACGTTACCTTGAGATGCTTGCAGAAAAACAAATCACTCATGAAGAATACCGCGAAGTTGCTGATGAAAATCAAGAACGGATAAATGAATTAAATCTTAAAAGGAGTGGGCTGGAAGCCTCACTCCGACATGATGAATTTTTAGGACGTATTGAAAATCTTCGGAATACCGCTTCATGAAGTAACGGAGGAAATACTCCATCACTTTGTTGAGCGTATTGAGGTAGATAATAACGGTATTCCTATGATTACTTATCGATTTTCAATTTTACCTGGTTAATTTTTCCTCAGAACTATCTGCGACACGCATTCAATATGAGATGTCTGCGGAAACATGTCTACCGGCTGAATGTATTTAACATCATATATTGAACTTAAGGTTTGGATGTCTTTTGCCAATGTCGATGGATTACATGAAACATAGATTAATTTCCCTGGTTTTACGTGTAAAATAGTTTGGATCAGCTGGTTATCGAGGCCGGTTCTTGGTGGGTCGACCACAATAATATCCGGTTTCCAACCTTTTTTAACCCATTTAGGTAATACCTCTTCTGCCTTCCCCGGAACATATTTCGTATTGGTGAATCCGTGGCGCTTGGCGTTTTTCTTCGCATCCTCAATGGATTCAGGGATGATATCCATGCCACGGACCTCCGCCGCTTGATCCGCAAGCCATAGGCCAATTGTTCCCACACCACAATAGGCATCCACTACTTTTTCTTTGCCTGTCAGTCCAGCTGCTTTTTTTACTTCATCATAAAGCTTAATAGTTTGAGTAGGATTTAATTGAAAAAATGTTCTCGCTGACAGTTCAAATTGCAGGTCACCAAGGGTTTCCTGAATAAACTCTTGACCAGCAAGCGGCACGGTCTCCTCACCAAAAATAATCGAAGTTTTTTGCCCATTTATGTTTTGAACCACTGATTTCACATTTGGAAGCTGTTTTTCAATTTCCTCAAGAATAAGCTCTTTTTTTGGCAATTCCTTTTGTGAGGTAATCAGAACAACTTGCAGTTCGCCGGTTTGTACGCCGACACGAGTCACAATGGTGCGGACGATTCCTTTTCTAGTTTTTTCATTATAAATAGGAATCTGCAACTCCTCGAGAATTCGTTTCACCTTGGCGGTTGCCTCATTGGTTCGCGAATGTTGGACAGCGCATTGGTCAATGTTAATCAACTGATGCGAGTTAAGTCCGTATAATCCAGCGAGCACTTTACCGTCTTTCTGGCCAACTTGAAAGCTGCTTTTATTCCGGTACCCCCATGGATTCTCCATGCCAAGCGTTTCACGGATTTCAAGCTTATTAATTGCAAGCTTTGTATGTCGTTCTAGCGATTGGATAATAATATCGCGTTTTTCCTTTAGCTGCTGACCGTATTCCAAATGCTGAAGCTGACAGCCACCGCATTGGTCATATACCGGACAAAGCGGCAGGACACGATGTGGTGATTTGATGCGAATCTTTTTTATTTTTGCTTCGGCGAATTTGGGGTTAATTTTTGTTGCCTCAACAACAACTTCTTCCCCTGGAAGGGCTCCCGGCACAAAGACCACCTGTTTCTTAAAATAACCCACACCTTCTCCATTAATGCCGAGTCTTTTTATCGTTAAGGGAAATGTTTGATTTAATTGAATTTTAATACTTTGTTCGGTTTTCATTTTATTCACTCCAAATTTTCATCAAGCTTAAGTACCCCGTATTATAACACGATTCACAGCGAAAAACCGAATCCTAAAGATGCGAATCCGGCCTTGGGTCACTTTATTTAAACTTATCTAGGCTTTTAAATTTGTAGCCTTTTTTCTTCAATTCCGGTATGACTCTTTCTAGTGCATCTGCATTATCTTTAGAAACTGAATGCAGCAGCAGCACGCAGCCAGGGTGGATTTGCCTCATGATATTGGCATATGAGTATTCCCAGCCCTTCTGCTGATTGATATTCCAGTCGACGAAAGCGAGGGACCAGAATACATGTGTGTAGCCTTCTTCTTTTGCAATTTGCAATGTTCTTTCGCTAAAAACACCTCGTGGCGGGCGCAGGTATTGCATTTTCTTTTGCCCTGTTATCTCTTTTGTTTTGAGTTTAACCTTTTTGAGCTCTTCCCGAATTTTCGCATCATTTACTGCAGTAAAATCAGGATGACTCCAAGAATGGTTGCCGATGATATGCCCTTCTTTTACTATTTGTTTTGCCAGTTCCGGTTGTGAATTTAAAAAATGCCCCGTCACAAAAAAAGTGGCTGGCACTTTTTCTTTTTTTAAGACCTCAAGAATTTTTGGTGTGTAGCCATTTTCATAACCACTGTCAAAGGTTAGGTATAAAATCTTCCTATTGGGATCCCCCTTGTAAAAAGCACCATACTTTGCAAGAATTTCATCATATAATGCGCCCGCTTCTGGCGGCTGTTCATTGACTGCTTTTTTAAATCCCCAGTTAATCGGTCTGTTGGGCACCGCTGCGTATGTAACATGTGGAATCAGCAAGAGCAGCATACTAAGGATGCTGAATAATTTTTTCATCCATGTTCCCCCTATTTTTGTTTATTATAGTGTTTGTTTTATGGGAGAAAACATAATTGGTGGATAAAGGAAATGAGGGGTGCTGATGATAGAAACAAAAATTTCATTATATGAACAAACCTTGGAAGGTTATGGACAAAATCACTTATGTTATGAACAATTTCTTCGATATATGAACAAAAGCCTCACTCAAGCGAAAAAATGCGCCAAAAAAAGATAGACGCCACTATCGAGCGCCTATCCTTCAAATTCTTATTTAAAAACCGGTTCCTTAAATTGGGCTAATTTTTCTAATGATGACTTATCGACATCAGCGTGCAGGCTGTTTCCATGTGAGTCCATTGTTACAACGGCTGTGAAGCCTTCGACGCGTAAGTGCCACATGGCTTCTGGAATACCAAATTGCATCAAATCAACGCCCTCGACGCCTTTGATACAATCAGCATAATATTGGGCCGCACCACCGATAGCATTCAAATATACTCCGCCATGCTCTTCCAAAGCAGCCAACGTCTTCGGTCCCATGCCGCCTTTACCGATAACCGCGCGAATACCGAACTTCTTCATGATATCGCCTTGATACGGCTCCTCACGAATACTTGTGGTCGGACCTGCAGCCTTTACATGCCATTCGCCAGCCTCGTCCTTTAACATTACTGGACCACAGTGGTAAATAACTTGGCCATTAAGATCAACTGGTGCATCATGGTCACTTAAATACTTATGGATCGCATCGCGGCCAGTATACATTAAGCCGTTAATTTGAACAACATCGCCAACCTTTAACGAGCGAATCTTTTCTTCAGTGATGGGTGCCTCTAAAGAAATCACTTCTTCGGAGGAGGCAGCAGCTGTTTCCTTTTCAGCCTCCGTTTGAGCAAAATCAATGAACTCACCATCTTGGTAGGCCCACTCATTGATTTCCCCGCTAACAGCATCAACGCTGACACCTAGACGACGGAAGGCCCAGCAGTTATAGGCAACGGATACGTAGAAGCTGGCAGGAATTCGGTTCATGACACCAACTTTACAGCCAAGCAGTGTCGCTTCACCGCCAAAGCCCATTGTGCCGATACCGAGTTTATTAGCATTTTCCATAACATACTCTTCTAACCGCCGAAGATCTTCATTTTGATTGACATCTTCAACAGATCGGAATAATTGTTCTTTTGCCAAATCATAGCCCGATGAACGGTCACCGCCGATGCCGACACCGATGAAACCTGCGCTGCAGCCTTGTCCTTGCGCTTGGTATACGGAATGCATGACACATTTACGGATGCCATCAAGATCACGGCCCGCACGACCCAGACCTTCGAGCTCACATGGCAGGCTATATTGAATGTTCTTATTTTCACAGCCGCCGCCTTTTAAGATCAAGCGGACGTCAATATAATCTTTTTCCCATTGGTCAAATTTGATAACTGGCACGCCTGCACCAAGATTATCACCACTGTTTTTACCTGTTAAAGAGTCAACAGAGTTTGGACGTAATTTTCCTTCTTTTGTAGCTTGGACAATCGCATTACGAATGGCTTCTTTTAATTCTAATTGATTCACACCAACTGGTGTTTTAATTTTAAATGTTGGTAATCCGGTATCTTGGCAGATTGGTGAAACTTGATCATCCGCCATTTTTATGTTGTTCGTGATGGTGGCAAGACTCATCGCTGCACTAGTTCCTGCATTTTCCTGCTCTTTTGCAGCCAATACAGCCCGACGTACGTCTTTTGGTAGTTTAGTGGAAGTTTCAACTACAAGCTTGTACATGCTTTCCTGGAATTTTTCAATATTCAATTCGAGTACCCCTTTCCCTTTGTTCCCCACATTATTCTTTTTATAATATTACAACTTTTTGCACGTCTACATTATACTCCTATCATCACTAGATATAAAGGATAAGCTTGCAAGCGAATACATGGCATTTTACCCCAGCTTTTCCCCGCAAAAAAAGAGTTTGCTATTTAACAGACTTACTTGCTTCACGATTATTAAATTCTCTGCATTTTGATTCCATGTCATCAAGCATCGAAATTAAACGGTCAATATCTTCAAGGTCCGCATCTTCCGGATCAATGGCATCTAACACATCAATAAACATATTTAAGCGCTGTTTTAAAAAATCGACCTGTGAATTTTTTTCTTGAATCGGACTGCCCAAGCTATATCGCTCCTTTCATTACCGTATTCATCCTATCGAAAAATGGAAGCTTTGACAAATAGTATATCCTATAGTATGTCCTACTTTTTATAAAACAAAAAGGCCCCTGTTGCCAGGAGTCCTTACGTCCAAAATTATCGAGGCCGTTCTGATGCAGCGAAACCAAATGATACATAATCCTGGACAGGGATCCAAGCACCAATCCCTTGTGAGGTAACGTTTTTCACGACAATAAACTTTTTACTGCCTTTTAGCATCAAATACACTTCACCATAAGTAACTTTTCCCTTTTCATTAACCCCTGGAGCATAGGCATATAAGTAGCCCAGTCGATTTGCTGGGATATTATAAATATGATCATTTTTCGTGCCGGCGCCGATAATCGTTTCAAATGAGAGCGGCAGGCGAGTTTTTTCCATTGCTTTTAGGAGCATCATCTTTTTCACGTCTTCCGCATTGGCAATCTTAGCTGTCAGTCCGCCACGGATAATCTTTTGTGACTCCTGCACATACTTTATTTGATATGGCACTTTTCCACCGCGATTATCAAAGTAATTCGTATTTATTTTTTGGTACTCCCAATTCGGGGAGGTTTCTGATGATTGATAGTTCAACGGCCACTGACCAAGGTAGATAATCGCACGATAGCCGACAGCAAATGGGGTACTGTTAATACTGGACTCATTGAGCATTCGGATTAAATCAGGGTTTTCAATTTTTTCCTTTGATGAATTTATTAACTTTTTGGTTAAATCGCTTGGCTTCAGCAAAGGCAAATCCTGCGTTGAATTCGGATACGTATTTTCCTTCGAAATATTCCGAACTGAGGCCGGGACTTGATATTTCACTGGAGCTGGAGCTGGTGCCTTTTTCACCGCTGCTTTGTGGGCGAAAGCAGACGGAATAAAGGAAAGCATTAAAAGCAGTGTCAATAGTAAGGAAATATGTTTCTTCACAAGGTAAACTCCTTTCACTAAGTAGCATTAATAATTTCTCTACGTAGTTTTTTCGGAGTTCATTCATATTATCCATTCCAGAAATTTTTTTCTAAATTTCGCCCAACTAAGGTTCAATATTTTAACTGAAGGCGGTGCATTAATTTTTCAAAGTATGGATAAAACAGTTGAATGGCCGGACCTACTGTAAAAGTAATAATAATGGTTCCATAAGAAATAGGCCCCTTTAAAATAAATGCTGGAATGAAGGCTGTAATTTCGCCAATTGTTTTGGCCATCATCAAGTTCACGTTGAAACGTTCCTTTATTGCTAACATAAAATTGTCAATCGGACTTTGCGGGAACTTTGCTTGCAAATAGATGGATGCTCCAAATCCAATAATTAAGATGCCGGCGAGCAGCATGCCTAATTTGGCGATAAATGGGTTCACCGTAAACCGATCAAAAACAGTCATAAGCCAAAAGTCTACTAAAGAACCGATGACAATGATTGTTAAAAAGGAAAGAAAATCGGGTCTCCTTTTTACTAACAGGGCATTAACAAAAATTAAAATCGCCCCGTCAATCATCACCCATTTGCCGACGGACAACCCTACCCTCTCCGTTAGCACGACGTTCAAGGCATCCCAGGCTCCTACACCAATATCAGCCACTTTAATGGTCATACATACCCCAAAAGTCATAATAGTTAGCCCAATAATAAAAAATAAAAATCTAATAAAAAATTTCATTTGTCGCTCCTTTATAATAGGTAAAAACGTAATAGAAATGTAATAATCTGATTATTTACAAAATTCTATTTTAGGATTATACTATACTTAACCTTTCAAAAAAGGAGGGCTGTAATCAATCAGCTAACCAGTTACTTAATTATCTTTAAGGAGGTTGGGATTCCCGTCTTATATTTACCTTCAACACTCGTGTTTTTCGCAGTCTAAATTACATGAAGGTTGGTGATTGATGGACCCAAAGAAAGCGATTGATTTATAAACCCAAATAACGGTTACATTATAGCACAGTAATGAAGAATTACCCCGTACATTTCAAACATTAGAATACTTTGAAACAAAAAGAAGACTCTAGACCATTAGGCCTGGAGTCTTCTTTTTGTTCCTTTATTGGTGCCTGACACCTATAAAGGTATTTCGACCTTTCTTATAGTAGAAAGAAGCCGATTCCCATTATTACGTAGGCTGCGAGCAGTGTTAGTCCTTCGAACCAGTTGGATTCCCCGTCGTTTGAGATGACAACCATTAGTAGGACTGATGAGACCATTGCGATTAATTCCTGCCAGCTGAATACCAGCGGCATTGATTGCTCAAAGAAGAGCGAAATCAGGACCAGGACGGGTAAGACGAACATGGCCACTTGTAAGGTTGAGCCGATAGCAATTTCAACCGCAATATCCATTTTGTTTTTGAATGCCATCAAAACGGCGGATGCATGTTCTGCCGCATTTCCGACGATAGCTACAATGATGACCCCAATGAATAGCTCTGACCAACCGAACGTCTCTCCCACATATTCGAAGGTATGAACGAGATGTTCTGAAATATAGGCCACGGCTAATGTTGCAACCAATAGAACCCCGATGGCCTTACCCTTTCCCCATTCTGGTTCCTCGTCTTCGTGACCAACCTTTTCAGTTTCCGTTTGATAAACCCCTCGATGGGTAACAAGTTTAAAAAATAATGCTGCAAGATACAGGAGAATTAAAATGATCGAGATCCCAATACTTAGGGAGAAAGTTTTTGCTTCATTCATATTTATCGAAAATACCTCTGGAATAACAAAGGCAATCATCACTGCAAACATCAGCAAGCCGGAATTGTGCCGTGCGTCAAATACATTAAATTCCTGCCGCTTGAATTTTAGTCCACCAACAAAAAAAGAAAGTCCTGCAACCAATAGCAGGTTTCCCAGGACGGAACCGGTTAATGAGGCAAGAACAATGCCCACTAGTCCTGCTTTTAGCGAAAAAACAGATATAATCAGCTCTACCGCATTTCCAAAGGTTGCATTTAAAAGACCTCCAATGCGCGGGCCAGCAACAATAGCAAGACTTTCAGTTGCCCTCCCCATAAAGCTTGATAACGCAATAATCGTTAAACAATAAAGAATAAATAGAATAATACTTGGCCAATGCATCAGTGTTCCGATAACTGAAAGGGGAACACCGATAAATGTTAGCAGCATAAAGACTTTATTAGCCAATGCCATCCCTCCACTTTTAATTTTTATTCTCTTCCCTTTTACTTCCCTTTATTTGTTTCTGCTAGTCCCTATACCATCTACTTAACGAAGCAGGAAAATAATTCATTTTCAACCAAAAGAGCCCTTATCTTGTTATAATAAATAATTGATAATTAATACTCAACCAAATTATTTTTTCTAGAGGTAAAAAATGATAAACGTTAATACGAATTTTAGATTTTGGATATTAGTTAGTATTGTGGCGGTCTCGGGGTTTAGTCAAGGAATGCTCCTCCCACTAATAGCAGTTATTTTTGAACATAGTGGCATTTCCTCTTCATTAAACGGATTAAATGCGACGGCACTATACATAGGAATACTTTTAGTATCCCCATTTATGGAGCAACCTCTTCGGAAATTTGGCTATAAGCCCATTATCATTTTCGGTGGCTTAATGGTCATTGTCTCATTGGCATTGTTTCCGTTGTGGAAAACATTTTGGTTTTGGTTTATATTAAGGCTTTTCATCGGAATCGGCGATCATGCCTTGCATTTTGCTACACAGACGTGGATTACTTCCTTTTCACCCGAAAAGAAGCGGGGAAGAAATCTTTCGCTCTATGGATTATTTTTTGGGATAGGATTTGCCACTGGACCATTAATGACGCCATTGGTTAATGTAAATGAGGC
Source organism: Neobacillus sp. OS1-2 (assembly GCF_030915505.1). Taxonomy (GTDB): domain Bacteria; phylum Bacillota; class Bacilli; order Bacillales; family Cytobacillaceae; genus Neobacillus. Next base: position 2,979,532 of record NZ_CP133265.1, on the reverse strand, counting down.
CCTTCCTTTCATATTATCTTCTGCTTTATGTTTGGTGGGATGGGTCTTCCTATTTGCCCTTAAAAATGAGCTTCCAGATCAAGAAATAATGGTCCATTCCTTCACTGCCACGATAAAGCGATTTTCACAAGCATGGAAATACGGATGGGCTGCCTTTCTACCCACATTTGCCTATGGTGTATTAGAGTCATCTCTAAATGGAAGTTTTCCAGTATATGCATTAAGGATTGGCATCGATGTGAAGAGTGTTTCGATTCTTTTAGCCTCCTTTGCCATTGGTGCGATTGTATTTCAGCTGCCATTAGGTATGTTAAGTGATAAATTTGGACGAAGGACTATTCTAATCACTATCCTATTTCTTGGGTCCATTTGTTTTACAGCTGCGAGTTTCTTTGAACAATCCTTTTTCTTGCTGGCTGTCTGTTTATTTGTTGCAGGAATGTGTGTGGGCTCCACATTCTCGCTTGGTATTTCCTATATGGCAGACTTAATGCCGAAAAATTTATTTCCAACCGGAAATTTACTGTGTGGCATCTTTTTCAGTCTGGGTAGTTTAATTGGCCCTACATTGGGTGGATTTTTTATTCAGTTTTTTAAAAATATCAGCTTCTTTCATATAATCAGTACATTATTTTTTATTATCTTCTTAATCATCTCGTTAAATAAGGAAAAGTCATTGGTTACGGTAAATGAGTAAGTATGGAAATGAAGCAAAATCATATCTTAACGCATAGACTATGTGGTAAGATTAAGGAAAATAAACTAGATAAATTTTTGAGATTTTTGCTGTCATCACTTCGATGACAGCTTTCGTGTTTTTTAGGGGTAATGACATTGATTATTTTTATCAATTAGAAATAGAAAAGCTGAAGCTAGACATTTCTCAAAGTCGAGATTGTTACCAATGTTGAACCAGAGGGGGAGAAACAATGAGTTCCGAAGCAAAGACTCTTGCAAAGGGTATTCAGAAGACTGGCATGATAGAAAAAATGAAACCACATCTCGAATTGATCGCTGCGGGGTTAAGTGGGGTGTTGATTTTAGTTGGCTGGCTGTTTGATAAGTATGGAAGCGGCGCTGATTCTATCGTCGCCTACCTATTGGCATTTGTGATTGGCGGTTTTGCCAAAGCAAAAGAAGGCATTGAAGCCACCTATGAAAATAAAGAGCTGAACGTTGAGATGCTGATGATCTTTGCCGCAGTAGGTTCCGCTATCATCGGATACTGGACTGAGGGGGCTATTTTAATCTTCATTTTCGCTGTCAGCGGTGCCATGGAAACCTACACCATGAATAAAAGCCACAAGGAAATTTCTTCGTTAATGGAGCTGCAGCCGGAAGAGGCCTTGCTGATCACCAACGGCTATGAAAAAAAGGTGCCTGTTTCAGAGCTAATGGTCGGTGATCAGATCCTCATTAAACCAGGGGAACGTGTCCCTTCAGACGGAATGATTATCAAAGGACAAACCAATATTGATGAAGCAGCGATAACAGGTGAATCAATGCCTGTTTCTAAAGGGGAAGAAGCAGATGTATTTGCCGGAACCGTTAATATGACAGGTTCAATTTCTGTTCGGGTGACAAAGTCGAGTCAAGATACTCTTTTTCAAAAAATCATTCAGCTTGTTCAATCGGCTCAAAGCGAAAAGTCACCGTCACAGTTGTTCATTGAACGATTTGAAGGAACCTACGTTAAGGTAGTCTTGCTTGTTGTGATTTCAATGTTTTTCCTGCCACACTTTTTTCTTGGCTGGAGCTGGCAAGAATCCTTTTACAGGGCAATGATATTATTAGTGGTTGCATCCCCCTGTGCACTGGTCGCTTCCATCATGCCCGCTACGTTGTCTGCCATTTCAAATGGAGCCAAACATGGGATATTAGTAAAGGGCGGGGTGCATCTTGAAAATTTAAGTCATTTAGAGGCCATCGCTTTTGATAAAACCGGTACGCTCACAAAAGGGAAACCGGAAGTCACCGAAATAATTGTTAAGGAAGGCCTTGAAAAAGAGAAGCTCATTTGGAAAGCGGCTTCGATAGAAAGTCATTCGAACCATCCGCTGGCACAGGCCATTGTTCATTATGCGAAGAAGAATATTAAGAAAGAACTATTTCATCCTGACACCCTTGAAGATATCCCAGGTTGGGGTGTTAAAGCAGAAGTAAATGGAGAACAGTGGAAGATTGGCAAGGCAGCATTTGTGGGGAAAGAAAATGTTGATCGGTTTGCCGATGGAAAGGCTAAAGACCTTGCAAGCCTTGGCAATACGCTCGTGTTTATTGAAATAGATGGAGAGCTTTGTGCAATGGTGGCGATGAAGGATGTCGTTCGTGAGGAAACTAAGTTTGCCATTGACCATTTAAAGAAACAAGGTATTCGAACCGTCATGCTCACTGGCGATAGTGAAAAAACAGCCCGTGCTATTGCTACGGAAAGTCACGTCGATGAATTTTTCGCGGAATGCCTCCCAGAAGAAAAAGTGGAACAGCTCAAGCAACTGAAGGTAAAATATAAAACTGTTGCAATGGTTGGTGATGGTATCAATGATGCACCTGCATTAGCGATTGCGAATGTCGGGATTGCGATGGGTGGAGGGACAGATGTAGCTCTAGAAACTGCTGATATTGTTCTCATGAAAAATGATTTACCGAAGATTTCTGAAGCCATCCACCTTTCACAGCGTATGAACAAAATCATCAAACAAAATGTCATTTTCTCTATCACCGTCATCATGTTGTTGATTTCTTCAAATTTCTTTCAAATGCTCGATTTGCCCTATGGGGTCATTGGCCATGAAGGAAGTACGATTCTTGTCATTTTAAATAGCCTGCGATTATTAAAGTCATAGGTGGAAATTCGTTAAATGGGCCGGGTGAAGCATTATTCACCCGGCCTTTTTAGTAGGATATTATTTTCAACTTAGAGAAATGGCCAGCGCCAGCGTCCTAGCTGACCAGTGCGCTTTAGTGGTATCCGTTAGATCCATTTGCCGATCCGGACGTTTTGTTTCCTTTACTGCCTTTGCCTTTTTGCTTTGTACTTCCATCCTTTTTAGTATGCTTTGTCATCGACTAAAACCTCCCTTATTAGTGGGTTACCCCTCTATTCTAGTTTGGGCAAACGACCTTTTTTCATGAAGGTAAGTATTAGCAATTTGACCGATTCTTTTCACTATAGAAGGCATTAATTTCGCCACCAATAATAATAATGAACGCAGAAATATATAACCAAATCATTAAAATAATAATGGTTCCAATACTGCCATAGGTAAGTGAATAGTTACTAAAATTACCCACATAAAAGGATAAGCCGATGGACGAAAGAATCCATCCAAGAGTGGCAAATATAGCTCCAGGAAAAGCACTCCGACAGCGCAGTCGCACATTGGGGGCAATCCAATACAATCCTGTAAAAATCAGAAATAAAATAATGGCACTCACGAGCCAGCTTAATGTACTCCAGATCTTAATAAATTCTGATGTGTATCCTAATTTTGAAAATAAGAAAAGCCCAATTTCCCTGCCGAATATTGGTAGAACAATGGCCAGAAGAAAGACAAAGATCATCGCAAAGGTTAGTACGATCGCCATTCCACGTGAGACGATGTATGAACGGCTTTCCTTTACATTGTAAGCCTTATTAAAAGCCCTCACAACGGCATTTATTCCATTAGAGGCTGACCAAATCGTCCCGATTATCCCGAAGGAAAGCAACCCGCCATTCCGATGTGTCATGATTTCATTGACATTCTTTTCAATTAACTCTATCGCTTCCGCCGGTGCAAAATCCTTGATCATCCCCAGCATGTCTTGATGGGGAATCGGGAAGTATGGTAAAAGCGTAAAGATGACAATTAAGAGTGGAAACAAGGAAAGAAGAAAAAAGTAGGCCAATTGTGCGCTTAACCCTGGCAGGTCATCTTCTTCAATCCGGTGCCAAAGTAACCTTATCAATGAGGAACGTACATTCACCTCTTTGCCCATTGCTCTACCTCCTTCTTTATTTGATCTTTACTCCTTCTCCTCTAACTTCTTCTAGTAGGTCTGCTTCTTCACTGCCAGTGAATGTATCCTTTGTTTCTTTCATCATTTCTGTTACCTGTGGTGTAAGCTCCTTTATCTCCTCCACCTTATCTGTAATATAGGAAATGTCTTCGCTCACCTGTTCAAAGGTTGTTTTGATTTTATTCGCCGTACCCTTTACTTTGTCAGCTATTTCTCCCGGATTTCGGACAATATAGGCCACTTTGTTTGAGGTTTTTGAAAGGTTTTCCTTCATCGCCTCTCGTGTTGGTTTGTCAAATAAACTGATAGCCCCACCCGCAAGGGCTCCAAGCAGCATACCCTTCCAAAATTGATTTTTTCTCGTCATCTTAACCTCTCCTTATACCATATAAATATCATTAAGTGTCCTTCAAAGAAATTAATACCAAAAATGAATCCTATCATTATTTTGCTTTATGTAACCTTCCTATGCAAGTCTCACACGGTAACTTTTATTCCCTATCTATGGTTAAACTAAACTTCAAAGGAAGTTTGTATTGACAGATACTTTTTAACATGAAAAGATTGGATTATTAATTCGGAAAGGGTGCCCGAAATGAATTTATCAGTAAGATCTGTTGAAAATGTCGAATATATGATTGAACAAATTAAGGATAAATTAAGAGTGCTAAACCTTGGAGCCATCAAGCCATCACACTTTGACGAAGAAATGTATGAAGAATTAAAAGAAATTTACGATATGGTCATGAAAAAGAATTCATTTAGTCCCAATGAAATGCAGGCCTTAGTCGAAGAGCTTGGAAATCTTAGAAAGAAATAAGAAAAAACCCGTTATTGTGCTAAATAACGGGTTTTTTCTTTGGGCAATTGAAGCAGTGAAGCAGGGGACGGTTCTTCTGCATCTTAATTTGGTTTATTTCTGTTCAGTTAGGATGATGGGGCCATCCTTGGTAATCGCAAGTGTGTGCTCGTATTGAGCAGAATATTTTCCATCAAAGGTTCTTGCTGTCCATCCATTGTTATCCATCTTTGTTTGGTATCTACCGATATTCACCATTGGCTCGATGGTAAAAACCATGCCTTCTTTAATTCGCGCGCCTTTACCGGGCAAGCCATAATGCGGTACATCTGGTTTCTCATGAATCACCGCACCAATCCCATGCCCAATGAAATCCCGAACAACAGACAACCCTTGGCTTTCAACGTAGGTTTGAATGGCGTGGCCAATGTCCCCAATTCGATTGCCTGCCACGGCCTGTTCAATCCCCTTATACAAGGCTTCCTTTGTTACTTGTAATAAATGATCTGTTTCCTCCGAAACCTGGCCAACTGCATAAGACCATGCCGAATCGGCCAAGGCCCCATTGTACCTAACCACCATATCAATTGTGACAATGTCCCCTTCTTTTAAGGGTTCTTTTCTTGGAAAGCCATGACATACTTCGTCATTGATACTGGCACATGTTGCATATTCATAGCCTTTATATCCCTTTTGTTCCGGTGTCGCTCCTTTTTCGTTTAGAAATTTATTAACAAACTCCTCTATTTCCCAAGTTGTGACACCTGGTTTAATTAATTTTGCTATTTCTTTATGACAGGCTGCAAGAATATCTCCGGCCTTTTTCATTGCTTCAATTTCACGTTGTGATTTAAGAATGATCATATAGGAGGATCCCCTTCCTTTTTTGTTTCATTTTATGTATATTTAACAATATGATTCAGCACGGCATATCATTTTTGTAAAAGCGTACTCTTGGCTGACAACACATTTTATATTACCTCTATCTACTCGTTTTTTCAAAAATTTTTACTGCAGGTTCTGAAACGACTATTTCCATGTTCATTATATTGTAACATTCAGATGTTCTTAATATGGTACTTTTCCATTCTATTTGGTAGAATGAACATATTAATATTAAAAATAGGTGTGTGAGGCTCAATGATTGGTGACCGTGTTAAAAAATTCCGCTTAGAAAAGAAAATGTCACTATCCGAACTTGCTGAACAAGCAGGAGTGGCTAAATCTTATTTAAGTTCCCTTGAAAGAAATCTGCAAAAGAATCCTTCTATTCAGTTTCTCGAAAAAATTGCTGCTGTATTAAATCTTCCAGTTGAACATTTAATACATGAGCAAATCGATAAGGATACATTAGATAACGATTGGATGAATCTAGTCAAAGATGCAATGAGCTCAGGCATTTCAAAAGATCAATTTCGCGACTTTCTCGAATTCAATAAGTGGCGGATCAACCAAAATAATAACGAATAGGAACTGTTTTATCCCGAAAAGAAAAGCATTCAACAAAAAATGTCATTTTTTGTTGAATGCTTTTTTATTTAGTATGTACGTCAGCTTTCATCCTGGTTGTCTCGATTAAGAAAATCACGTACATCTTCAATTGATAGTCCAAGATCCTTTGCTTCCAGTATTAGTGCCATCCATTCCTGATCGATTACATCCACTTCACTTTCTGTAATAATCATTTTTCACACTCCTAAAATACGATTCGTATTCCAGGCAGCCCGGCCACCATAGCAGTTAAAAACCTGCCTTAGATCCTCGGCTTTGCGTCCCTGCTTTTCAACAAGTTTGCCTTTTTCTGTCACCAGTACAACTAATACATGACCGATTACCTTTTTCGCTTTTCCCTTGCTAGGCCGATTTACTTATTCAAATAAAAGATATGTTCATTATATCTAGTCCTTTACTAACATGGTGTTATATTTTGTCAGTATTGTAAATTTTCTAACTTCTTTTTCTAACAAAATATCCCATAATCCTACAAAATTAAAAAATCCTTTGAATCAATTCAAAAGTAGCGATAAAAAGAGAACCCCTGCCATTTTTATGTTAAATAGATTTGTCTAAATTGTGACAGTTATCATATAATATTAACAACATATAAATATACTTAATATTATTAATATTCCAAAAACGGCGGTGAAGTAATGCTATGACTGTTGTTCATGTCCTAAACTTTTCAATTCCGATTGCATTCATTGTGTTTGCCGGTTATTTTCTTGACAGGATGTGCAAACCTGATAAAGCAGAAACAAAAGCTGGTGATGAGTGAATAGCCACTCTATTACCAGCTTTTTTTCTACTCGTTCGTAATTTTTTTTAAATGTTCGGGAATGCTACAGGTGATGACGAAAGGAGTGGTCCGTATGGCACGAGGAGAGCATTTTGAACATAAAAAGAAGAATCATCCTGGTGAGTTTCCAATGAATAGTGCAACAGAAAAGCATACAAAGGAAGCCATTGGGGATGAAGAATTCCTTGTTACCAGAGAAGCATTTAAAAATAGAGTCGAGGAAGACGAGGGTCGGGGAGATACCGCCCGCTTGCTGCCGGAACAAATGGAGTAAAAAAGCGCAACCACCCTGTTAGATATAAAAAGGCGTGAATGATTCACGCCTTTTCATTTTTGCCTATTAATATTCGATCGCAAGCGAAGCCACGAGTTGAGAAAACTCTATTGTTTTTAACCATTCTGCAGCCTTTTCGATATCTTTTGAAAAAATGCGGTCTTTCGTAATGGATGGAACCTGCTCCCGTCCCTTTTCATAGAACATTTTTGTATGACTTGCCATTTTATCTACTCCACGAATTTCTACAGCCTGCATTGCGCAAATCATCTCAATAGCCAGCACTCTTCTGACATTCTGAATAATTTGATACGCATGTCTTGACCCGATCGTCCCCATACTCACATGATCCTCTTGGTTTGCTGATGATGGAATCGAATCAACACTTGCGGGATGGGCAAGTGTTTTATTCTCAGAAACCAATGCCGCGGCCGCATATTGCATGATCATTGCTCCAGATTGTAATCCCGGCTCGGGACTTAAGAATGGCGGTAGGTCATTTAGCTGCGGGTTAACTAATCTTTCAATGCGTCTCTCCGAAATATTGGCTAATTCCGCGACCGCAATTTTCATAAAATCCATGGCAAAAGCAATTGGCTGTCCGTGGAAGTTTCCTCCGGAAATAACCTTTTCACCATTATCAAAAATTAATGGATTATCAGTTGCTGCATTCATTTCTATTTCTAGTTTTTCTTTTACATAATCAAGTGCTTGCCATGAAGCACCATGTACTTGTGGGATACAGCGCAGCGAATAGGCATCCTGGACTCTTATTTCCCCTTGCTGGGTTGTTAATAAACTGTCGCTTAAGTAGCGGCGGATTCTTGCCGCTGTATCGATCTGTTGTTTATACCCTCTTGCGATGTGTACCTCTTCAGCAAAAGCGTCAATAATTCCATTTAACCCTTCGATGGTCATAGAGGCAATCAGTTCACTTTCATGTGCTACCTGCTCTGCTTCCAAATAACCGACAACCCCCATTGCGGTCATTGCCTGTGTCCCGTTAATAAGGGCCAGCCCTTCTTTTGCTTCTAAAGTTACAGGGAGGATGCCTTCTTGTTGAAGCGCCTCAAGAGATTCCATTCTTTCCCCTTTATAAAACACTTCACCTTCACCGATTAACACTAAAGCAAGATGCGATAACGGCGCCAAATCACCGCTTGCACCAAGGGATCCTTGCTGCGGAATAACAGGGATGATGTCCTTGTTCACTAATTCCAATAGCTTTTCAATGACAAGCGGTCTAATTCCCGAATAACCTTTTAAAAGTGCGTTTGCCCTTAAGAGAACCATTGCTTTAGCAACAACCTCTGGGAATGGATCGCCTACACCGCATGCATGAGAGCGGATTAAATTAAGCTGCAAGTCTTGTACATGATCCTTATCAATCAACACATCACTAAATTTTCCAAATCCCGTGGTAATCCCATAAACTACACGCGATTCTGAAACGATTCTCTCAACGGCTTCCCGGCTTTTTTGAGCCGCTTCCATACTCTTTTCTGATGCGTTGACCTTTTGCTTGCGGTATAAAACATCCTTCATTTGCTCTAGTGTTAGACTGTTACCTGTCAGTGTAATCATATTTCTCGCTCCTCTACCACTTTAGTATAATAAAGAAAGAGGCTGGATTCCGAATCTTATTTGATTGGGAGTCCAGCCTCTTTTATAAAAGTAATTAAATTTTGTACCATTCTTCGGCGATGCCTCATTGGGATCAGTCCATTCTATAAACTATTAGGTTGATAATTATTGTATGTGAAGAAAACCCTAGATGTCAACTAAATTTTCTGAATTTTAGCACGATAACACTTTAGCAGAATAATATAGAAAAGGGCTATTCAAGAAGATTTTCATTCTTCTTGAATAGCCCTTTACGTATCCTATTAGTCAAACTTCAACCCTTTTAACGCTTCTGCTAACGCATTATTCAAAGGTTCTTCTTCCTTTTGCTGATTTTTCAAATACTTTTGGACTGTCCGCTTATCGACTTTACCGCCAGATTCCTTTTTGCGGCGTGCTTCAAATGCCGATAGTTTTTCACGATGACCGCATTGACAGGCAAACACTTGTCCTTCCCCTTCACCCCGCAGCTCAAGCTTTTTATGGCATTTTGGACAGCGAGCGTTTGTGACACGGGCAACATTTTTACGATGGCCGCATTCACGGTCTTGGCAGACGAGCATTTTCCCCTTTTTACCATTCACTTCAAGCATCGGTTTTCCACAATCAGGACAATTCTTTGTCGAGATGTTATCGTGCTTATACTTTTTATTACTTGCTTTAATTTCAGCTACAATTTCTTTTGTGTAGTTTTTCATTTCGCTAATAAACACATCTTTTTTCAGCTTGCCCTGGGCTATTTTGTCAAGCTTTTGTTCCCACTCGGCCGTCAAAGTCGGTGATTTCAGCTCCTCTGGCACTAAGTCCAGCAATTGACGGCCTTTTGAGGTAATATGAATATCTTTGCCCCGCTTTTCAATTAAAAATGAATTGAAAAGCTTATCAATGATATCCGCTCGGGTTGCAACAGTACCAAGCCCGCCTGTTGATTTTAAGGTCTCTGCCAGTTGTTTATTTTTCGTATTCATATACTTCGTTGGGTTTTCCATTGCCGACAGTAATGTTGCTTCATTAAAGCGGGCAGGCGGCTTCGTTTGACCTGATGTTTGCGCGATTAGTTTAACGTCTAAGGTATCACCTTTTTCAATTCGTGGTAATATTTGTTCTTTCAGATCGTCACTTTCATCGTCCTCTTCAAGTCGATTATTGTAAACTTCCTTCCAGCCAAGTGATAAAATGGTTTTTCCTCTAGCAACGAAGTTTTCCTCACCGATTCTTGCACGAAGCGTTAATTGCTCGTACTCAAATACCGGGAATAGAACGGCTAAGAAGCGTTTAACCACTAAATCATAAATTTTTCGTTCTTTATCTGTAAAAGCTGAAAGATTAACATAACCTTCAGTAGGAATTATGGCATGGTGATCGGATACCTTGTTATCATCAACAAAAGATTTAGAAGCCTTGATTGGCTTTTTTAAGATTTTATTCGTTAGTAGGCGATATTCACCAATTCCACATGCTTTTAGTCGTTCTGGTAGGGTTGGCACAATATCGGATGAGATAAACCGTGAGTCTGTCCTTGGGTACGTTAAAACTTTATGCTGTTCGTACAGTTTTTGCATAATATTTAGCGTTTCCTTTGCCGAGTATCCAAAGATTTTATTCGCATCCCTTTGTAGTTCTGTTAAATCATATAGACCCGGTGAAAATGACTTCTTAGGCTTCTTTTCAATTTCCGTAACAACGGCATTTTGTTTCCCTAGTTTTTTTACAATCGCCTCGATTTTCTCTTTTTCAAAACTGCGGCCGTTCCCTTTTGCATCCTGCCAGGTTAGCTTTAATTGGTCTCTTGTGTGGGCTTCGATACCGTAATAGGTTTGTGCTTTAAAGCTTCTAATCTCATCCTCACGGGCCGCAATCATCGCAACAGTAGGTGTTTGCACACGGCCACAGTTTAGTTGGGCATTGAACCGAGTTGTTAATGCCCGTGTTGCATTAAGACCGATATACCAGTCAGCTTCTGAACGAGCGACCGCTGATGCATATAAATTTTCATAAGACTTACCCGGTTTCAAGTTTGCGAACCCGTCTTTAATCGCTTTATCGGTAACAGATGAGATCCATAGACGTTTGATCGGTTTATTGACTTTTGCCTTATCAATAATCCACCGAGCAACTAATTCTCCTTCTCTCCCAGCGTCTGTTGCCACGATTATTTCTTTGACATCATTTCTAATCAGTTGACTTTTAACCGCATGAAACTGTTTTCCCGTCTGCTTAATGACAGTCAATTTCAATCGTTCAGGCAGCATAGGCAAGTCTTCTAAATTCCATGTTTTATATTTGACATCGTAACTTTCCGGGTCCGCAAGTGTGACTAGGTGCCCGAGGGCCCACGTGACGATATAGTTATTTCCTTCAAGATACCCGTTTCCTTTTTTATGACAATTAAGCACCTGAGCAATGTCACGTGCGACAGAAGGTTTTTCAGCAATGACTACACTTTTTACCATTTTTAAAACATCCTTTCAAATTTCCATATGTTAAATATAGCATACGTCCCAAATGGAATCAGTAATTCCGAAATTTCCAATGGAGGAGCTTATACGTCGTTTGTCATTTTTTTCTTGAATAACCTTCTATCTGGATAGTATGATGTATTGGCAGAACTATCGAAACGAGGATACAGAATGAGGATTAGGGATTGGGATACAAATTTAAAAGTCCGCTTGTTTGCTGAAGCGATGATGAATATTACCTTTTGGATGTTTTTTCCGTTTTTGACGATTTACTTTGCTGAGGAATTTGGTAAAAACAAAGCTGGTCTATTATTAGTTTTTTCACAAATCTTTTCAGTCATTGCCAACCTGATGGGTGGATATTGTGCAGACCGGTTTGGCAGAAAACGGATGATGGTCCTCTCCGCAATTGGACAAGGCCTCTCTTTTTTAAGCTTCGCATTGGCGAGTTCCCCATGGTTGCAATCGCCTTGGTTAGGGTTTATCTCGTTTGCCATTGCTGGTGTGTTCGGTTCATTTTACTGGCCTGCAAGCCAAGCTATGGTTGCCGATGTTGTAAAGGAAAAGCATCGCAGTGATGTGTTTGCGATTTTTTATACATCTATTAATATAGCCGTTGTTATCGGGCCCATACTGGGAGCCATTTTCTATGTTCACTACCGCTTTCAGCTATTGCTTTTTGCTGGAGCAGTATGTATTTTACTAGGGTTAATTCTAGCAAAATGGACGCGGGAAACCGTTCCTGCTCAAAAGCCTATTTCCCTTTCAAACGACGCGAAATGGTATTACTTTTTACAAAATCAGCTAAGGGATTATGCGCTGATTGTAAAGGATAAAACGTTCCTGCTCTTTATTATTGCAGGTGTTTTGGCTGGGCAGACATTTATGCAATTAGACTTATTAATCCCTGTTTACATTAAGGATTTTGTGAAAAGTCAAACCCTCTTCTCCATTGGTGACTGGTCCTTTATCGTTAAAGGCGAGCAGGCATTTGGAATTGTTCTTGCAGAGAACGGCTTCCTTGTTGCCCTGCTGACCGTTTTCGTGACAAAATGGATGGGGAAATATTATGAAAGGAACGTGTTTGTCCTATCCTCAATTGTCTATGCCATATCAATCGTTATCTTTAGCCAGACACAATGGATTTGGGGCTTAATTGCGGCGATGGCCGTTTTCACCTTTGGGGAATTAATGGGCGCCGGCCTGCAGCAAAGCTTCGTTTCCAGGATTGCACCGGAGCATATGAGAGGTCAATATTTTGCAGCAGCAAGCTTGCGGTTTACCATCGGTCGGACCATTGCGCCCTTGTCGATTCCATTGACGGTTTGGATTGGCTATGGATGGACATTCTTTGTTCTCTTCCTATTGGCACTCGTTAGTGCTGGAATATATTGGGTTATGTTTCATACTTTTGAAAAACAAAAAATGAGTACCACTATTTGAGAAAGCACTTCATGGTGCTTTTTTTATTGATCATTAAAAAGTTCAAATATTCGTCAAAAAATTGTACTAAATTGTTCACATTTGCCTCTTTTCATATTATAATTAATCTATTCAAGGTTCTAATTATAAGGACGGTGGAAATGAATGGAATTATCACAGTTCATGGCTCCAACATCATTGTCAGGCATTATTACATTCCTAGTACTATTTTCCGCAGGGGTTTATTTTAATATAAAAGTATACGGCAGCAAGCTACAGTAAAGATGCAAATCTTTACTGTTTTTTTGTAAAAAAGGGTCGTAGTGGCGTGGAAGGATATACTCGTTTTTTGTGAAGACATAGCAGGGGTTTGTGGTTTCCTTTTCCAATTAAAACCGCTACAATATAGGAAGATTCTGAAAAAGGAGATATACATATGAGTGACTTTTTAACAAAGCTTGAAAAATATGCTGAGCTTGCCGTCAAGGTAGGCGTGAATGTTCAACGGGGACAAACATTAGTCGTCCAGGCAACATTAGATGCTGCAAAATTTGTCCGCCTAGTGGTCAAAAAGGCGTACGAAGTAGGTGCCCACAATGTCGTTGTCAACTGGAATGACGATACAGTTACGAGAACAAGGTATGATCTCGCTCCAGATGAAGCCTTCACCGAATACCCTATTTGGCGGGCAAAGGAAATGGAAGACCTTGCGGATTCAGGTGCAGCCTTTATGTCGATTATTTCTTCCAGCCCTGATTTGTTAAAAGGTGTGAACCCTGAGCGGATTGCTAATTTCAATAAAGCCGCAGGGAAAGCCCTGGGAAATTACCGCAAGGCAGCCCAATCCGATAAAGTGAGCTGGACGGTTATTGCTGTGCCATCTGAGGCATGGGCGGCAAAAGTATTCCCGGATGCGCCTGCTGAAACCCAAGTCAATATGTTGTGGGACGCCATCTTTAAAGCAGTTCGAGTGGATGTTGAAAATCCAGTTGATGCCTGGAAGAAGCATGACGAAGCCCTTCATGAGAAAGTACACTATTTAAATGAAAAGCGTTATCAGAAGCTTCATTATTCAGCACCTGGCACTGACCTAATGATCGAGCTTCCGGAGAAACATCTTTGGGTTGGAGCTGGAAGTGTGAATGAAAAAGGCTTTGAATTTATGGCCAATATGCCGACAGAGGAAGTTTTCACTGTTCCATTAAAAACCGGTGTAAATGGTACAGTAGCAAGCACAAAACCATTAAGCTACGGTGGAAATATTATTGACCGTTTTTCAGTTACGTTTGAAAACGGGAAAATTGTTGGTGTGAAAGCTGAAGAAGGCGAGGAAATCTTGAAGCGTCTTGTCGAAACAGACGAGGGTTCTCATTATCTTGGCGAAGTGGCGCTTGTTCCTTTTAATTCACCGATTTCACAATCAAATGTTCTTTTCTTTAACACATTGTTTGATGAAAATGCATCAAACCACTTAGCCATTGGAAGTGCCTACGCTTTCTGCATCGAAGGCGGCAAAAAAATGACCCCCGAAGAATTAGCTAATAATGGACTAAACGAAAGTATTACCCACGTTGATTTCATGATTGGGTCAGCAGCAATGGACATCGACGGAATTACCGCCGATGGGAAATCAGAAGCAATATTCAGAGCAGGAAATTGGGCTTTTTAAAGATTACTTTGAGCAGGTGTTATCAACACCTGCTTATTCCTTTATAGTAAAATTGGCTGATTCACTAGGTTCGATATTGCATTTTAAGTTGGTTAGAGGATAAAATGGACATTTAAGAAAATCCCATTTCGAAGGAGACTATATATGTGGAAAGAATTTAAACAATTTGCGATGAAGGGTAACGTCATGGACTTAGCTGTTGGAGTCATTATTGGCGCAGCCTTTGGAAAAATAGTTTCTTCCCTTGTCGCAGATATTATCATGCCAATTATTGCGTTATTTATTGGGGTCGTTGACTTCAAAGAATTACATTATAAAGAAATAAACTATGGATCGTTTATTCAAACAGTCGTTGATTTCTTTATCATTGCCTTTTCCATTTTCCTGTTTGTTAAGTTCATCAACCGTTTTAAAAAGAAAGAAGAGGCAGTACCTGCCCCTGTGAAAATCGATCGCAGTGAAGAACTTTTAGCTGAAATTCGCGACTTATTAAAAGAAGAGAAAGAAATTTTAAGAAAAAATGAAACATCTTGACCACTTCCTCGTATATTTCTAGTAAGAAAACATTTTAGAGGTGAAGAAAATTGTATACACAAACATCAGCAGAATATATGCCATCCGTCCTACGCACGTTTGCTTTATCTCTGGCAATTGCCTTTCTTGGCACAATGGCAGGAGTATATGTACCGCCTAGCTTATTTTTACCGTTAGCTATTTTGGAATTTGTAATGATTCTCGCTGCTGTCTTCTTTAGACGTAAAAAGGCCATTTCTTATTCATTTTTATATATTTTTACGTTTATCTCGGGGATTACACTTTATCCAATTGTCGCTTATTATGCTGCAACGGCAGGTGCAAATGTTGTCATCATGGCATTTGCTACAACAACAATTGTGTTCAGCGGTATTTCGATTTACGCTGCAAAATCAAAACGGAATTTTTCTTTCTTAGGGGGGTTCTTACTAGCTGCCCTGCTGGCAATGGTGGCGATTGGACTATTTAATATGTTCTCCCCGCTTAGTTCTACAGGAATGCTTGCCTATTCCTTTATCGGAGTTTTAGTATTCAGTGGTTATGTTCTATTTGATATCAACCGCATGAAAAACTACGGCGTGAGAGCAGAAGATGTGCCATTAATGGCCTTAAGTTTATACTTAGATTTCATTAACCTATTCGTAAGCATTCTTCGTATATTTGGAATATTAAATAGTAGAGATTAACTCTAAAAGGAGCTTGGTAATCCAAGCTCCTTTTCATTTTAGCTATTAAGAATTAACGTTAACCCCCGTTGAATCATTTGATTAACGGAAGCATCCCAGTTAGTAGTCTGGAGCTGTTCCTCAATGAGGGCAATTTGTGGATGATCTGCATGGTACATTTTATAGAGTTCTAAAATTTCAAGACGCAATAGCCATTCCTTTGGATACTTTTCTTCTAAACTAGTTAAGACCCGTACTACTCTTTGTTCATCCCATTCCTGCCCCTCACGCAAGCCCCTAATTTCCCCATATAAGGTTTCTAGTTCGTTCCAACCCTGTTGTTCAACCTTTTCCGCTCCTTCCTCATTTGAAGGAATTTCATAGTAATTGTTAGGATCAGCTGCACCTGCAAAGACAGAGGAAACATTAGCCCCGACGGCCATATCAAATGTCCCCCAGGCTGGTTCAAACAGCAGCTTGCCCTGATAAGTCACTTTGCAATTACTAAACGAAATTAAGATGGGGGTTCCCTCTGCCAGCAAAATCCTTTTTACAGTCCCCTTTACCTTTACACCACTTTGAAATCTTAATTTTGCAATCCGTTGTTCTATGATTCCTAATTTTTGTAACTGCTCCGCAGAGCAATCCTCAAGTACAATATTCCCTTCTAGACAACCAACCGGTGTCCCAAAGCCTTTGCGATGTGTTTCTCTCCCATGGCCACCCAGCTGCTTATTGTTGAACGCTAATGCAGTTGGCCCCTTCGTCCGGAAATAAACCGCTTCACCATATTTATCCTTCAAAATCGTATCCAGCGTGCCGGATACTTGCAACCCTGAAGAAAACACCATCGTTGCCACACTATCGGTTAGCAGTGCCTTATCGAGGCTTTCCGTTCCGCCTTTTCGAAAGGCCATTGTCGCAGCAAATTGATCAACCGCTGCTACTAAGTCTTCAAAGGTCTTACAAACAAATAACTGTGGCTGTGGCTTTGTCACATCATATGGAGTCATGGTACATTCTTCAACCGAAAAGGGAATTTTCCTGACATCGTCTTTCAAACAGCTTTGGCTCTCCCCAACTGACGACAGTAACCCTGCCCCGTAAATCTTAGGATTGTCTAGCTCCCCAATTAAGCCATATTCAACCGTCCACCAAAACAGTCTTGAAACCTGATCCGCTTCCGTTAATCCTTTTACCTTCGTTCTCGCTTCAGCAACTTGCTTTTCTGCTTCCTTTACCTGCTCAGAGGTTGAGAAAGGATCCTCCGCGACAATTGTTAAATGGCGAACGGCCATAAATACTTCTAGCTTCTCCTTACTGGAAAGTGCCTTGGCACCCATTTCACCAATTTTTCTCACAAATTTACGATACGATTCATCCAACAAAATCGGCGCATGGCCCGCAGCTTCGTGAATCATATCCGGCGCGGGTGTGTAGGCAATGTTGTGGATGTTTCGTATTTCTGTTGCAATCGGAAGAATCCCCTCTGCTAAAAAGCCATAAAATGCTGAACCAGGAATGAGTCCATCGATAGTAACTGCCCCCCAGCCCACTTTTTCCAGGCTTGTATTCATGTCCTCTACCTTCGGAATCGACTCGGTCTTGATTCCAGAATCCTTTAAACCATTTACATAAGCAGGATGGGCGATATCCTTTAAAAAAAAATGATTCTGTTTCATGACAAAGCGCCAAACCGCATGCTCTATCGGTGTATAGCAATGATAATATTGCTTTGAAATATATGGCTGTAAATGCACAGGAATATTTTTCATTCCTTTTCCAGTCATTTGACCATTCCCTTTTTTTAAAAATTGAAATGTAGTCTTAAGCAAGTGAGAGCATTTTTGGCCGTAATCGTTCCTTCGCCCGTCTCATTCTTGTTTTGACGGTTGACATGGGCAGATTACTTTTCGTAGCAATTTCTAGAAGGGTTAGATCCTGATAGTAATAGAGATAAATAGGATAACGATATATTTCCGGTAATGTCATCACTTTTTCAGCCAGTTGTTCCGCAGATAATTTATGTAGGACTTCCTCTTCAGGAATGGATGTTGGTTCGCACGCGACTGAATAAGAATAGACCTCTTCCTTCCAAAATTGCTTCGACTTTTTTTCTTTCCGCCAGTAATCACGGCATTTATTAACCGCAATCGTAAACAGCCAGCTTTTGTATTTTGACTCTTCCTTAATGGAAGGATATGCTAAATAGGCGGAGAGTAATACCTCTTGATATAGATCCTCTGCTAACTCCTTATGACCGACTAACGAAAATATATATTTATATATAGCGATTCCATATGCATGAACTAAATCGTCAAATGATTTCATTTTTCTAAGTCCTTTCCTTTTCTACAAACATCTTCATTTCATTAGACGGAAAGGACCGCTTCAACCCCTACACTCATTCGGAAAATTTTTATCACTCACTTGCCTTTGGGATTGCACCTTTTAGAAAAACAGAAACCCCAATCTTCTTACAGACCGTTAAGTAATGCATCATCGCCAATAAAACGGACCCGGTATTCATTCCAATAATAACCCCATTCATTTGCCATCCTTGGGAGGACCCCAGCCAAAGAATGAGTGCAAAACTAATAATCGTCGACCAGATGATATGGATAAAGCATTCCTTAATCAGATCGAGGCCAATTAAAAAGGCCTGCAATGGCATGATGAAAAAATGAAATAAGAAAAACGGCCATAGCAGCTGCAGAAAAATGGATGATAGCTCTGATTTGAAAAACAGAGACGTTAATTGCGGTGCAAATAGATAGAAAATGGTCACCGCCGCAACACCGTATAGCAAGGTCAGTTTCATCACCTGCTGCAGCATCTTTCTGAGTGTTGAATAATCCTTTTGCGAATGAGTTTTCGATACACCCGGAATGAGGACGATCATTAGTGAGTGGGCAATAAAGGCTGGGAAAAACCCAATCGATACCGCCACACCCATCAGCATTCCAAATTGCTCAGTCGCAAGAGTGTCGGTCAAACCGGAATGAACTAATGCCGCCTTTATGATAAACGGCTGAATTGCACCGGTGAAAGCTGAAAATAATCGTAAGCCGGTCGTCGGAATAGATACCGCCATTAAATTCTTCCGAACAATCTTCTTATTGATATTGGAGAACGGCTGACGCTTCAGCTGCTGAAATTGGATGATAAACATGTAAACTAAATAAAGAAACACGACAATTTCACTGCCAATCAATGTTCCGATCGCAATTAACAGCGATGATTCCGCATTAAACGAGAAAAAACGGAACAGGACAAACAGGGCGCCTAATTGAATGGCTTTTCGTAAAAAATTGGAAACGGCAATTTTCCCCATCTGCTGCAGCCCCATAAAATAGCCTCTAGCCACAGAGGTGAAGGCAATCACGGGAATGAGAATCATCACAAGCCATCTAATATAGGGATGATACGTATTAAATACCGGAATAAACGGGATAACCGCTGCAGCAACCAAAAACAGGATACTAGTGAAAATAATCGTAATCGTTAATGCGTGATAGAGGATATTTCGGTGGTAGCGTTCCTCTTTTTCCGCAATGAATTTGGAAATAGATACAGGCAGCTCAAAGCTGGACAGTAACACAATTAAAAAGATGGTTGGCAAAATGGACATATATAGCCCTAATCCATGTGATCCCAGCTCCCTTGCAAGAATCATGTTCACCAAGACTTCAATACCTTCCCCTAAAAAAGCAGCAGCAGCTAAAAAGAAAATTCCCTTATAGTAAATAGCCAATTTTTATAATCTCCTTTTTTTCATCTCTAACAATAACTTATGAGACAAGTTCCTTGAATAGTAGGAGATTTTTTTCATGAAAAAAAGGGCTAATGGAATAGCCCTTTTTAAACATTTGTGGTAATGAGTGGTTTATCAGAATTTCTTTTAACCAGGTAGGTCATGAAAACAATCACGGCAAGTAACCCTAATTGGCTAATCGTTGTTTCCCATGTCGGATACAGTCCGAGCCAGTCAATAAACGGTAAGTTTTCAACCGTCGAAGTTGGAAGTACATTGGATATCTGTAAGGCATGAATGCTGATTCCTAAAATCTTAAAAGCCAAAAAGTAAATTAACAGGGTACCCACTTTAAAAAATAGGCGAATCGGAATTTTTACACTGTATTTAATAATGAGGAAGCCCACGATTGCTAATATACCAATGGCCAAAAGGATTCCTGCTGTCAGCTGCGCTAAACTAATATAGGGGGTAATTCCTGTATAAAAAATAATCGTCTCGGCACCTTCACGAAATACAGACAGAAAACTTATGAAGCCAAATGATAGAAGGCTCCCTTTGGCAATCGCCTGCTGCATTTGCTGATTAATGTATTTATTCCAGTTTCCGATGCTCGATTTATTATGAAGCCAGGCACCGACGGTCAGCATCATGACAACCGCGACAACCCCGGTTAATCCCTCGATATATTCCCTGCTTGAAGCGGCAGTAATTTGGGAAAATACGATGTTGATGATGACCGCAAGAATGGCACTAGCACCTAAACCGGCAAAGACTCCAGTCCAAATCCATTTTTGCTTGGAGGTTTCCCCCATCTTTTTCAAAAAGGCTAGTAACGTGGCGACAATTAGCAATGCCTCTAATCCCTCACGCAATAAAATCAAGGCTGCATCCCAAAATGAATAATTGGTTTTACTCATTAATGGTACCAGACGTGTGTTCAGTTCTTTTACAATATCTGAAGCCTTTTCCGCTTTGACCTTTTCAGAGTTTAGAATATTAATAGCAGTGGGGATTTTCGTTTCAATATCACTATATAACTTGCTATCTCTGGTAGAAACATCACCTTCCACCATTGGCCAAATAGTAAGGAGCTCGGTTAATTGGCTGCTGGCGCCATGATAATCCTTTTCCGAGATTTGCTTTTCGGCTTGGGTTAAAAGGTTCGATACGTTGGTTAGTGAATAGTTTCCTTCAAGCTGTTTCGACGTTTTTCCCGCTAAAAAGTTATCTACCTCTGTTGTTAATTGTTCCGCATTCTGCTTGGCCTTCTCTAGATCAGCTGGCTCCTGAGTAATTGCGATTCGAATGAGAGCCGTGTATTTTTCAATATTCCCATATGCGGCAATGCTCTCATCATGGACAATTTTTTCAGAGGCAGTCCACTCATTTAATAATGTTTGGTATTGACCTTTTAAACTAGCAGTATCTCCTTTTTCAATCGATGCTTTTAAATTGTTGATTAGTGGAAGTAACTGTTTTACCTGTTCCTTTCCTTTTGCCTTATCTGTTGGATTTTGTTCCTTCTCATATTGCACAACTGCACTTGAAAGGGACGAAAGGCTTTTTGAAAGTATCTCATTTTCCACATTACCCTCGCCTAGTACTCTTTGAACCTCTTTAAGTTGTTGGTCAACCATTTTTGCCTGTTTGCTGTCAGCTTTCTTTATCGCCAGCCATTCATCAGCAAATTGCTTCATATTTTCCGCAACAACAGTTTGATCCCCAGCTTTTGCCTTCATTAAACTGTCACCAATCAGGACAAATAGTTCATCATGATTTTCAGCAGCTGCCGCTGGATGTATGTTTTGGAATAATACCAAAAATGAAGTTAGTAATAAAATTTGCTTACATATCTTCGTTAATCGTGGCATCTATCTCTCTCCTCTTAAGAAAAGTGCAAGCGCCCTGGTCAGCGGCGTATGGCCTGGAGCGCTCCAACTGAGATAAAGGTAACACGAAGAGCCGAAGGCGCATTCGTGCTTGACTTATCGTAGGGCGGAGAGCGAAGGACACTAGCCGCTGGGGCGCTGGAGCTGGACAATTCTCAAAGTCAATTTTCACAATCTCTTATCCTTGTAAAAAGGGAAACTATTAATGAAAAAGGGTCTCTCCTATAAATCCACCTTGTTTTGCTCCCGGTAGGCATGCAAAAATAGCACTACCTCTGTGCGATGTATATTCATTTAGTTTATCCACTTTAGCTAACCTATTTTGGATAGGGATAAATTGTTTACTCGGTGTCCGCTGGAAGCAAAGGAATAAAAGCCCTGCATCAAAGCTGCCTGTTTTCACGTCCATCCCATCAGAGTAGGAGTATGCCCGACGGAGAATTTTCTGAGAACCATCTCCATGTGATTGTCTCGTATGTGAATCAACAGGTATGCTGTATTCACCTTGTTCTGTTTTCTTCTCTAAGTCCAATTGCTCAAACTCATCTTTTTGTCCAAGCGGCGCTCCGCTATCGCGGTAGCGGCCAAAGGTTTTCTCTTGTTCTTTCAATGTTGACCGATCCCATACTTCAATAAACATTTGAATCCGGCGGACAACCAGGTAACTGCCGTTCACTAACCAATTAGGACCGTCCCCAGGCTGTACCCAAACATGTTCATTCATTTGCTTTTCACTTTTTACATCCGGGTTTGCTGAACCATCTTTGAAGCCAAACAAATTCCTCGGTGTTTCCTCTTTTGGATCCGCTTGTTTTGTTCGTTGGAAGCCTGTTTGCGCCCAACGCAATGCCGCCTTGCCCCGAGCAATCCGAATTAGATTCCTCACGGCATGGAAAGCCACCTGCAAATCATCGGCACATGCTTGAATACATAAATCACCGCCAGTCCATGCCTCTTCTAATGCATCAAGTGGAAATTTAGGAAGATCGACTAATTCCTTTGGCTGCTTTTGTTTTAGTCCAAAACGATCTTGGTTGTCTCTCACAAAAAGACTGGGGCCAACACCAAAGGTAATCGTTAAATTAGATGGTGATAAACCCGCTGCTTCACCTGTATCCTTTGGCGGGAGAAATTCATTGCTTGAAAGCTCTCCAACAGCCTTTCCTTCTGTTAACAATGCAGCCGCCTTTGTCCAATCCTTAAATAGTTTCACTAGTTCCGCTTTTTTGGAAGTTGTCACATCTAAGGAAACAAAATATACATGATTCTGAGTCTTTGTTGTGATTCCACCTTGATGCTTACCATAAAACGGTATGGCTCCCTTTGAATCTAGTGTCGCCGCATTCCCCTCTTTGAGCGAAAGCAAACCACCAAGTCCTGATGCACCGAGGATTACACCTACACCACCCACACCGGCTGTTTTAAGGATATCCCTTCTTGATATCTTTGTTCCTTTAAGAACAGAGTCATTTTGTGTGTTCGTATTCTCTGTCAATTAAGACGCCTCCGTAACAATTCCTATTTGTGACAACGGTTCTGCAAGCGCATCAATCGCCTGGCTAAACTCCTTCACTTGTTCCTTTGATAATTCGGTATAAAGCTTGTAGGCATCACCATTTTTTTGCTGGTTTAATAAACGATAAATCTCATCAAAACGTGTTTGAATTTCCTTTGAAAGTTCTTCATTCTTTTTCTTTAATTCCGGAGTTAATAGTTGGTAAATCTTTTCTGCCCCTTCTACATTCGCAGCAAAATCATATAAATCCGTATGTGAATAGCGATCTTCTTCACCTGTTACTTTTGAAGTGGATACCTCATTTAAGAGATCCACTGCCCCCGTGATTAACAAATCCGGTGTAACCTCAACCGTATCTACCTTTGCTCGTAATAGATTCACATCTTTCATCAGCTGGTCAGCATATTGCTCATATCCTTTGGTTGTGTTTTCCATCCATAAACCCTTTTCAATCCGGTGGTAGCCGCCCCATTCTGCTTCAGGGACATCACCTTCCCGGGCATCAATTTTCGGATCAAGGTCGCCGAACACTTCTGCTATCGGTTCTGCACGCTCATAATGCATTCGTGCCGGTCCATAAAGCGCCTTCGCTTTATCAATTTCACCGTTTTTTACTGCAGTCGTAAAAGCCTCTGTTGCTTTTACGAACTCTTCAACTTCCCCTATTGCATATTCACGGTATTCATCTGTTACCCCTTTTAGTACTTCGGATGCTGTATTCTTTGTTTCTTTTACCTTTTCTGTTGTTGCCGTTTTATCCGTATTTGAACATCCAAATAAAAGACTGCTAGATAATAATAAAATTCCAGATACTTTCACTAGTTTCATATGTATGTAATTCCCCCATAAATCATATTTCTAATGATAATGATTTTCATTATCTATAATAACAGCAATTGAGAAGAATTTTCAATTACTTTTTCAAAAAATAAAACCTTCCAAATTTTCGCATGGAAGGTTGAGGGGTTTTATTTTATTAATGAATGTTTAAACGCATAGATCACAGCTTGCGTTCGGTCTTGTACACTTAGCTTGCTTAAAATATTGCTGACATGGGTTTTAACCGTTTTTAGGGCGATAAATAATTGATCCGCAATATCCTGGTTGGTTTTCCCCTCTGCCATCAATAGCAAAATTTCCAATTCCCGACTTGTTAGGTCTTCATGTGGCAGATGTGTATTCTTCTGGCGCATTTTCACCATCATTTTACCGGTCACTTCCGGTTCAAGGACGGATTGCCCATGGTATGTAGCGCGGACAGCGTTGGCGATTTCACCTGCTTTGGATGTCTTCAGCATATAGCTGGTTGCTCCGGCTTCAAGCGCAGGATAGACCTTTTCATCGTCTAAAAGCTTGTTACGATAATAACCTTTGCCTCAGGCCATTGTTCAATGATCTGCCTTGTTGCCTCAATTCCATCCATTTCCTTCATCACTAAATCCATGAGAATAATATCAGGGCGAAGTTCGAGTGCAAGTTCTACACCTCTTTTTCCATCAGCCGCTTCACCGACAACTTCAATGTCTGGCTGTGCTGATAAATAGGAGGACACACCAATCCTCACCATCTCATGGTCATCAACAAATACGACTCTAATCATTATCACCATCTCCATTAATCATCACCGGAACTTTCACTTCAAGCCTCGTTCCTTTATTTTTAACACTAATTACTTTCAATGTACCGCCTACTTCAACAGCGCGCTCATGCATATTTTGCATCCCATAGGAACCCGCTTTCATTTCGTTTACCTCAAAGCCAATTCCGTCATCGACAATCCTTAGGATGACAAGGTCATCCCGTTTAACCAGTAGGACCTCAAGCATACCTGCCTTGGAATGCCTTAAGGTATTTGAGACGGACTCTTGCAAAATACGGAAAAGATGATCTTCTACCCCTTTATCTAACGGAAAAGCTTCCACCTTCCATTTAATATCCATTGTTACCTTTTGAGATAATTCGATTAAAAGCTCTTCAATTCCTTCTTGCAGCGTTTTATTCTTTAAGGCGACCGGACGTAAGTGTAAAAGCAATGCCCGCATTTCAAGCTGGGATTGATGAATCATCTCTTCTACCAGCTTCAATTGCTTGGCTTCACGATCATTTTCAGGCTGCCCCCTCGTTTCATTAATCGCAGACATCATCATGGATGCGGCAAATAATTGCTGGCTTACAGAATCATGGAGCTCACGTGCAAGACGATTCCGTTCCTGTTCGATGATTTCCTGAATTCTTGCTTCCTGGTCTTCTACTTTTTCGGTCGCTAATCGTTGTGAGAGCTTCGCCTGTTCTGACATTTGTTTACCAATTTTATCAATCCGCTCGGCAATCACTTGCATTTCCGTAACGGGAGGCTTTTCTTTCATTTCCAACGAACGACCTTCTTCTAATTGGTGCAAAGAGTGTTCAATACTGAGAAACTGTTTTCGCCAAAAAAAGCCTTGCGCCCCACCTAATAGGATTCCTATCGCGATGCTAAAAGCAGGAACAAAAATAACGATTGGAATATCCATGAAATGCTTATTCCATAATTCCGACCAGGTGTGTAAGGGGAAGACAAAAATAAAAACGGCTCCAATGATGATGGCGATGAGGAAGGAGAAACCGACACTCCAGACAATTTGACGCCCCGTCGTACTCATATCCGGCTCACCTCTAAATTCCCCACGACAAGTGAAGTAAAAATCTTCACCTTTTGTTCAGATTGATCATAACTAGGTGTTTTCAACTGAAACACTTGATTAAACATCTTCGATTCATGATTGCCGAAAACAGTTGTCGAGCCAATTACACCAGAATGATGGATACTGACATCAATTTCATAGGGGACAAGAATCTGGATATTACCGATGATATTTCGCACGAAAATCACCGTTTCCCCCTTGGGCAGCATTGTAAGACTGAGATCAATGATGGTATCACCGATTCCAGTCTGAATATTAACATCCTTCCAGTCATAAACAGTATCGGGCGTTTTTTGTTGCCCAATGAAAATATTGCCAAACAACGGCTCCGATTTAATCAAGGTTTCGTCTTGCTGAGCGGGTTCCGGTGTAACTATTTCAGGTGATATTTTTTTAGGCTGCTTTTTAGAACTTAAAAACTGGATGAAAAAGTGCAATAAAATCGCTAATAACAAAAATTTGAACGTCATCATATTGACGATACTAAGAACAAAGAAAATAATCCCGCCGATAAAAAGGAGTTTACCTAATCTTCTTCCCGTCTTTTTACGTCCGAGATAAATCATTCCGCCTGAAATAAAAAGAGAGAATATCAGCCCTCTGTTAAAAAATAAAATCTCTAGGAGCAGAATGACAATACCGACAATAACCAGCCATCCAATATAATCGTTTTTTTCATTTTTAAACATCAGCCCACCCTCCCTTTTTATTGAATTTGATATAGATAAGAGACGCAGAATGACTACGCCTCTTAAGAATACCATTTTTACTTATTAAATGGACTTGCTTTCTTCCAATTTCATTTCTTTTTCTAGTTGAGCAATTCGTGAATCGATTGTGTTGCGGTAGAAGGAGCTGTTCACTTGATGCTCTAAGCGATCCAAATAGTTTTCAATGTCCTTAAATTTTGAGTAGGATTTATCTGAATACGTATTGGAATCAAGCACTTGGTTGATACGAAGGTTCGCACGGGTTACATTTTCACGGCCCATTAATTCCATCCGTCTTAGGTTCATATCTTTTAGCTTGTGCTTCATTTCTTCATATTTTCTTTCTAAGTCCCCAAGCTGCTCTTTTACCTGTTCAAGTGATGCACGTAAGCGGCTTGCCCTGTCGGCATATTGCTGATGTTCCGCTGAAGCGAATTGATTTAGCTCCGTTTCCCCTGCTTTAGAAGCAATTTCTGCTTGGAATTTTCTTTTTTCAGCTAATTCCGCAGCTTGATGATATTCTCTCGTAAATTCATCCTTCAATGTATATTGACGTTCCAATAACTTTCTTACCTTCTCTGTTTCCTGCTCACATTGACGAAGGTATTGATTAAGCAGTGCAATTGGATTTTTCTTTTCTTTTTGATCCATTGCCTCATGCAGATCAGCTGTAATAGTATTTTTAATTCGCGTAAATAAGTTTGTCATCGTTATTCTCTCCTTTAATTTATATTAATTTTTTAATTCATTCCATTGTTTTTCAAAATTGATAAATGGGTCAGATTCTTCTTTCATTTTCGTGTGTTTGTTCTCATTCCATTTTTTATATACAAGGAAAAGCACATAGGCTGCTGCCACGCCAATGATGGCCGGGACGTTATGGATGGAGGCCATGAGGACAATGAAACCGACGATCCCAAGACCAATTTTTCCACCTATAGATGTAGTTTTTAAAAATTGTTTGAAGATGAAGTACAGGAGCACTAGGCTGACAAGTAACCCCACCATTGGACCAATTGTTGAAAGTAAGATGACAGCTGCGATCCCCCCGGCAACCAATAAACCAAATTTTTTCATTTTGTTTTTCACTCCTTTCTTTATCTTGATTTCATCTTACCTTTTTCCACCGCTTTTCATAATTGCGCTAGAGCTTGATTTTTATATCGGACTTAAGACGTAGAAAAGGTCAGCCCATTAAGCACGGTGCTTAATAGACTGACCCTTGACTTTATTTCGAGATAAACATCTGCACCCAATAGTAACGAAACGATCCACCAGTGGCATATCCTACCCCAATTCGGGTATTTGAACTTAAGATATTCGCGCGATGCCCGGAACTGTTCATCCATGATTGAACCACTGCCTGTGGTGTCGTTTGACCGGCTGCAATATTTTCAGCTGCAGAACGGTAGGAAATACCAAAGCTCTTCATCATATCAAATGGACTGCCATAGGTTGGGCTTGTATGAGAGAAATAATTTTTATCCCTCATGTCCGTTGCCTTATAGCGAGCCACCCTGGAAAGCTCCCAGTCTGCCACGAATGGTTTCAAGCCATTTTTCGCCCGCTCCTGATTGGTCAGCGAAATAACCTGATTTTCAATCGATTTCACTCCGCCTAATTCAGGAATGTTTACCTTTTGACCCGGATAGATCAAGTTAGGATTTTTAAATTGCTGGTTGGCTTGAATAATCTCTGTAATTCCGACCTGATACCTTACAGCAATTTTCCAAAGTGTATCCCCAGGCTGAACCGTATAAATTTGTTGGGCAAACGAGACGCTTGGAATACAGAAAAGAGATAGTAAGAACAGAAAACTAAACCAAAAAGATTTTTTCATTTTTTCGCCTCCTCCGAATATATAATTTTGATTTCAAGCTCAAAATATACAGGGAATCAAAAAAATAAAATTCAGCTGTCTTTTAGTGGATTTTCGGAGGCATAAAATATGAAAGACTTATCATGGATGACCTATATTATGCTAATTTTAGCAAGCTATCGTTTAACCCATTTAATCGTTTTTGATAAAATTACAGAATTCATCCGCAGGCCCTTCATGAAAAAAGTTCAAGTTAAGACGGATAATGGCACGGAAACGAAGGAAGTCCCTGCCTCCATGTTTGGATATCTGTTGAAATGTTATTGGTGTGCCGGTGTGTGGAGTGCTTGTTTTTTGGGCGGTGCTTACCTTCTGTTCCCAAAAGTTACATTTGTGTTTATTTTAATTTTCTCCATTGCCGGTGGTCAATCGATTATTGAGACCTTCGTCGGCGTCAATATAAAGAAAGTCGATTACTATTCAGAACTGGGGAAAAAAGACTAAATTTGCTAAATAGGAAAATTTAGTCCCCTTAAGGCATATACCTTTAGAAAGCTTATTTTTCTCGGTAAGCTCTCTAAAGGGGGACGAATGATGACACTTTTGTGGACCATTGCTCTCGGCTTTCTGATTTGTCTTGGTTGTGTTGCATGGGGTATTTTCCATTTTTTAAGGGAAGCACTTGATTCAGAGGATGCATCCCGGATTGATAAAATAAACACCGATGAGGAATAACTTTTTCAGAACCCTGGCTAATCAGGGTTCTTTTTATGATGAAAATTAATTTTTCACCTCCATGACATTTATTTTTCATTTTGGGAAAAATTAAACAGGAGATTATTATTTAAGCTGGAGGCGTACATATGAGTGGATCTGAACATCAATTTCCTAAAACCTTTTGGCGCGAGATAGAATTACCGACTTATGAACCATTAAATGAGGATTTATCTGTGGACGTAGCAGTTGTCGGGGCTGGAATAACTGGGATTACTGCTGCCTATTTACTGTCAAAAGAAGGGCTGAAGGTAGCCATTTTGGAAGCCGGTGGTGTCTTAAACGGGACAACCGGGCACACCACGGCTAAGTTAACCGCCCAGCATGGCATGATTTATGATGAGTTTATCCAACACTTCGGGCCAGAAAAGGCAAGGCTGTATTTTGAATCCCATATGAATGCCATTCAATTCGTGGAAACCATGGTAAAGGAAAATGGAATTGACTGTGATTACAGCAAAGAGGATGCTTATATTTATGCCACAACTGAAGAGTATGTTGACAAGATAAAAACGGAGTGGGAGGCGTACAAAAGTCTCAATATTGACGGATCTTTGAAAGACACGATTCCATTTAATATCCCGGCCAAAGCGGCTCTATTGATGCGCAATCAAGCACAGTATCACCCGCTAAAGTTTTTAAAGTCGCTACTAGAGGATGCCGTAAATGCTGGCTGTTCTGTTTATGAAAATACAGTCGCTACAGATATTGAAGATGATGATACAGAACCAAAAGTAGTGACAAAGGCTGGTCATAGGGTGACATGCAAACAGGTGATTATTGCCTCCCATTTCCCTTTTTATGATAAACCAGGTCTCTATTTTGCCAGAATGCATACAGATAGATCCTATGCAATCGGTATAAAAACAGACATGGACTATCCCGGCGGCATCTATATCAGTGCCGACAGCCCGGCCCGCTCCATTCGTACAACACCGTATAATGGGGAAAAGTTGCTCATACTCGGCGGTGAAAATCATAAAACAGGGCAGGGAATCGATACGCTAAAGCATTATGAAGCGCTCCAATTATTCGCCAAAGAGGCCTTTGGGCTGAAGGAATACCATTATCGCTGGTCCGCCCAGGATATGGTCACATTGGACAAACTTCCTTTTATCGGAAAATATTCGGAAGGCCGGGAAAACATTTTAATTGCCACCGGCTATAAAAAATGGGGAATGACGACAGGCATTCTCGCGGGACACTTGTTAACTGATTATGTGATGGACCGGGAGAATCCATACATGGAGCTCTATTCACCATCACGAGCATTCCAGGCAGATCCCGATTTTAAAAGTGTTGTCACCACCAATGCAGATGTTGCTAAGCATCTGATCAAGGGTAAGCTTGAGTATACCGACAAGTCCACAGATGATTTACAGATGGGCGAGGGCTCTGTTGTCATGTATAACGGAAAACGAGCAGGTGCCTATAAAGACGAGAACGGGAAACTTTATGTTGTCGACACCACTTGTACCCATCTTGGCTGTGAATGTGAATGGAATCGCGCTGAAAAATCATGGGATTGCCCGTGCCATGGCTCACGTTATTCCTATTCAGGCGATGTGATTGAAGGTCCGACAAAAAAAGCACTGGAATTGTTGAAAGAAGAGTAGTATTTGGGCTTGTTTTTGAAGATATGAACCATTTTCTCGATGATATGAACAAATCCCTTTCTTTTATAAAAAATGCCTCCTAGCTGAGCAGGAGGCTTTCTTCATTATTTACTATTCGGGCGGTTTCGTTTTATATCTTCCCCAGGCGTGAATTCAACTAATTCGGAGCTTTCCTTCATCGGCTTTTTCGCGTTATTGTTACGTTGTGCATTAGCATTTCCTAATTTCGTTCTTCCCATCATACCCACTCCTTTTTGAGAAATTCACTGATAGTATGGATGAAAAGGTGCACTTTTATTCTAGTATGGGTGCCTTGCGGAAGCGTGTCATTTGCTCGAAAGCATACGCCACTTGAATTAAAAGCGGTTCACTGTAAGCTGTTCCGGCAAAGGTAATTCCCACCGGCTCCCCAAGAGATGTATAGCCAGCAGGGACTGCAATGGTGGGATAGCCTGCTTTCGCACTGATATGGGAGCCTTCATCGTTAGGAAAAACAATAACATCTAGTCCGTATTTCTCTAACGCAAAATCAATCCCTTTCTTTGTTGAATGATACAAGTCGAATTCCAATGCATCAATATAAGCAGCTTCCGTTAAAGAACCGCTTGTTTTTTCTGATTCCAGTAGTACGGCCTGGCCATATTTGAGCATCTTTTCTTCATCATTTTTATTAAATTCAATTAGATCTGCTAACGTTCTCACTTGTATGGATGGGTGAAGGCTATTCAAATAGGCATTTAAATCTGGTTTAAATTCATAGGTTAAAACATCGTATTTCCATTCAGCCTTAGCGGAAGGGAAAACAATGTCCTCAATCATCTCTGCTCCTGATGATTTCAACAGTTCCAATCCTGCGGCCACAACTTTTTGTTTTTCCTTACTCAATAGCTCCATAAAGCCATCAGATGCTATGCCGATTCTCTTTCCCTTTAGTCCATCTTTTACAAGTAACTCTGACAAGTCGAATCCAATAAAAGGGTTTGTCTTGGTTATAGAATCGAGATCATCTTTTCCACATAAGGCATTTAACAGAATCACCGCATCCTCAACCGTTCTAGCCATTGGCCCTGCAGTATCCTGTGTGTGTGCGATTGGGATAATCCCTCTGCGGCTAATTAAACCTACCGTAGGTTTAATCCCCACTAATGAATTTTGGCAGGATGGATTCAGGATTGAGCCAGAGGTTTCGGTCCCAACCGCCGCAGCGGCAAAATTTGCGGCAATCGCTGCCCCGGAACCTGCACTAGAACCGCCAACATCAAATTTCCTCGGACCATAGGGATTTTCCACCTGTCCGCCTCTTGAACTATAGCCACTTTTCATTCCAATCGCCATAAAATTTGCCCATTCCGTCATATTTGTTTTTCCAAGAATGATGGCACCGGCTTTACGTAATTGCTCTGCTACAAATGAATCCTTTAGGGCAATCGAATCTTTTAATGCAAGTGACCCGGCACTTGTATGCATTTTGTCATGGGTGTCGATATTATCCTTAATTAGAATCGGAATTCCGTGTAACAGGCCGCGTGGCCCCTTCTTTTTCCGTTCCGTGTCAAGCGCTTCCGCTATCTGCAGCGCATCCGGATTAATTTCGAGGATTGAATGTAGCTCTTTATCGTAACGAGAAATTCTATGTAAATACAATAAGACCAGCTCTTTTGATGTAAGCTCGCCGCTCGCCAACTTTTCCTGGATTTCGCTGATTGTTGTTTCCTCTAGCCATTCTTCGAGATATTTCTTTAATTTTGGATTCTCCATCGGGATCCCTCCGTTTCTCCTTAACAATTCAAGAAAAGAGCTTGAAAGTCCTTTTTCTTATAAAAAAAAGCAGAAGGAGGGTCCCCTCCTTCTGCCTTTATTTTCTAAACTTTTGACTTCTTTGTTCTTCAGCAACAATTTTCCCTTGATAAAAAATTCGTTTATGAAGAGGGATATTTAACTCCCGGCAATATCGCTTTAGTTCTCGCTCTTCTCGATCCGTAACCAGTGAAATGATGGTACCATTCGCTCCCATTCTTCCTGTTCTTCCCGACCTGTGTACATATTGAGAAATGTCTTTAGGTGAGTCAATTTGAACAACATGGGTTACTCCTTGAATATCGAGGCCCCGGGCCGCAATATCTGTGGCAATCAGCATTTTCAGTTTTCCATCCCGGAAAGCTTTTAATGCCGCTTGTCGTTCTAGCTTTTTCATATCGCTGTGCAGGACTCCGATGGATAATTCTTTAAACAGCAATTTCTCTTTAAAAACTTGAATTTCGCCAATGTCATTAATAAACGCAAGGGATTTACTATGGTCAAGGCGAGTAATTTTTTCAATTAACTTAATTTTATCTCGTGGTTCACAGGAAAAATAGATATGCTCTACTTCCCCGGAAGAAGCCATTTCATCTTTTTCAATTCGAAGGACTTCAGGTTCCGCTGTCATTTCTTTTGCCAGCTTTTCTGTTGCCTGTTTCATCGTCGCCGAAAATAAGACAACTTGGCGGTCACTCATCGTTGATTTCACGATGTTTTGGACAGTGTGTAAATGCTCCGGTATTAACAGTTGATCTCCTTCATCTAAAACAACCATTTTTATCTCGTGCATTTTCACTTTCTTCTGTTTGATTAATTCAAGCAAGCGGCCCGGTGTAGCAAAAATAACATGCGGGCGCTTTTTCAACTTTTCAAGCTGTCGCTTTAAGTTTGCCCCGCCAATAATCGACGTACCTCTAATCCCGCTTCCTTCTGACCATTTTTGAAATTCTTGATAAACCTGCATGACCAACTCTTGGGAAGAGGCAAGGACTACTGCTTGTAAGGACGGTATAGTTGCATCGATTTTATTTAATAAAGGAAGTAAATAAGCAAGCGTCTTCCCTGTACCTGTTGGTGACTCGGCAATGACATCTTTTCCTCCCAGAATCATAGGGATAGCAGCATCCTGAATCGATGTCGGCTGCTCGAAGCCTGATTGTTTCCATGCTTCCTGCAAAAATGGCTTTAACGTATTTAACATGTTGTACTCCTTATATCTTTTTTCTTATTATTTGTTTTTCGATATCGTATTGATACTATCGTATTAACGTTTAGGTGTCTAGTTGGGGTTATGTTGACGTATTGATGTAAAGGACAATCCAGACCATATGATATACAAGGACAGAAAAGTAGAGGACACAGGTGGAGACGATAAGAGTTCTAACCCAACGGTTAAAAGGGCGAAGATAAAACAAGCCCAGAAGCATAAGTGGCAGGATTATTTTTATCATATAAAAATAAGACCAGCTTTGTTCAATGACAAGCTTCATCATCGGGTTCCCCTCATCAACGAAACCGGAAGACATACCAAAGTGGGTTAAGACCGCATCCAACACACCGGCAAATAATAGGAATAAACAGAGTCTCATAGCTCCCTCCTAACAAGGATTTCAGACAAATATTTCTTTATTAAGAACACAAAAAGAACGTTAAAGGCTGCATGTGACAGCAGCCTAGATAAACTACTTTAATTAACATACCTGCCACTATCTGGCCGGCCAATTTCAGCAAAATGCTCCACTAAATAATGTAGGTTCTTGGTTAGTTCTTCACCGCTCATTGGCAGACCATGACCAGTGATCGCTACTTGCGGTTTAAGCGCCTCTACTTTTTTCACGGATTCATAGGCCGCATTCCAGTCAGTGGTGAAATACTTGGGCGGGCCACTGATTTCCTGCATTTGTGTCATCACTTTGTAGAGCGATTCTTGCTTTACCGTCACAAAGACATCCCCAGCGATTAAAGTCCCATCTTGTTCACGAAATAAGGAGATGTGGCCAGGTGTATGTCCCGGGGTATGAATCCATTTCCAGTCCGGCAGACTTGGAACAGTCCCGTCCTCCGGAAGCTTTTGCACATATGCACTAATATCAATCCCATGGTTCGGGAACATCGGGGACATCTTGGCAACCAGCCCGCTGTCCACATTTGGATCCCCTGGCGGATAATCTTTCTTCCCGGTTAAATACGGGAGTTCTCGTTCGTGGGCATAAACTGGAACACTCCACTCCTCCAATAACTCCGCAACGGATCCGGCATGATCAAAATGCCCATGTGTTAACACGATGGCCTTCGGACGGACATCTTCGCCAAACCGCTCTTGGAGCATTTCTTTTATCTCTTCCGCTGACTTTGGCATGCCAGTATCAATTAGGACACATTCATTCGTCTCTTTCGGATCTCCGACGACAACAAGATTAACAATTTGATCTGTGTAACAATAAACGTCCTGCCGGACAATGGTTCCAATTCCATTGCCAATCGATGTCATTGGCAGAAAGGAATCCTTATATTTACTATCCTGGTTATTTTCCAACAAAAATTCCTCCCTTTCTTGGTTATTATTTAACTGGGAGGATAATTTATTACTAGGTAACACATTATTCATTATAACATTCACTTCAGTTCTTTATAAATAACATTTTATAAAAACAAAAACTGCCCATTAGGAGCAGTTCTGATAAATTAAATTCCACTGAGTGGATGGCTAACCCCCTGGATAAATTCACTCGGCGAATAACCCATGTGTTTTTTAAATACTGCATTAAATTGTTTATAATCACTGAATCCTACCATTTCTGCAATTTCGTAAATCATGTATTTCTTTGTGAGAAGTAAGGGTACCGATGCTTTTATCCGTTGTTGATTTAAGTAATGATGAAAAGTTCCCTTTGTGTCCTTCTTAAAAACTCTGCTTAAATAACTTGGACTTACGGCCAGATCTTGGGCTACATCTTCCAAATTTATTTTCTCTGCATACCGTTCATTTATACAATTTATTACTTTTTGGGTATAATCACAATAAGCCGACGTTTCTATCTCTTCAGGAAAAAACACAGCCTTCATAAAGGAGAAATCTACCTTTTGTTGAATTAATTTATGTTTCTTCTTCTCTACTATTTTCTTATTTAGCAAATCCATCATTATTCTTAATACTTCTCTATCTATCGGTTTAAGTAAATAATCGAAAACTTGAAGTTGAATACTCTTTTTTGTATATTCAAAATCACTATAACTGGAGAGAATAACCTTTTCAAAATCATGAAATTTAGAAGCTTGTTCTATCATATCAATCCCATTTAATATCGGCATTTTAATATCCGTTATGACTAAATCTGGTTTAAGATCAATAATCTTCTGTAGACCCTCTTGCCCATTTGAAGCTTCGCCAATAATCTCCGTTTGCATTTCTTTCCAATCCAGGGTATAAATCATTCCTCTGCGAATAATTTGTTCATCTTCAACTATAATGGCTTGAATCATTCTGACTCTTCCTCCTTTATAATTGGGATTTTCACCAAAACGAATGTTCCTTTTTTCTCTTCGCTGTAAATTCTTAACCCGTAGCTCTTCCCATATAGCAATTGAATCCTGCGATTTACGTTATAAATGCCAATATGGTTAGTGTCATTCTCACCGAGAATCAATGACTTCTTTAATTCAATTAATCTATTCTTTTCGATCCCCTCTCCATTATCGCGAATCACCAAATATACATTTTTCTTTGTGTTTTTAATGATGATCTCTATTTTTAAATTGGTCTTGGTCTGAAATCCATATTTGATTGCATTTTCCACTAACGGCTGCACAATCAATTTAGGAAGAAAATAGTTTTCAGTTCCTGCCTGAACATCTATGTTATAGTCTAAGGCGTCGCCAAACCGAATCTTCTGTAAGGTTAAATAATCCTTCAAATAATTCGTATCCTTTTGAATACTATTATATTGCATGCGATTACTCACACTGTATCTTAATAAATTGGAGAGAATAATAATTAACCGTTCTGCTTTATTAGAATCAATTTTAATCATATATTTGATATTTTCTAATGTATTAAATAAAAAGTGAGGATCTATTTGCATTTCAAGCTGCTTGATCTCAGATTGAGCATTTCGTTCAATTGATTCTTTGTTTTCCTTTAATAATCGTTGAATATCTTGCAAAAGCTGTTCGACATACTCACCAATGACTTGGAACTCATCCTCTTTAGCAAAGTTCACCTTTTGGTTAAAATCTCCCTTTTTCGCCTTTGTAATCATTTTTAGCAGAATATCGATTGATTTCATCTTTTTCCGCGTTGCCTGGTTTGCAAATAGAATGGTCCCGATTGTGATGGATAGGAAGACAATCAGTAATGTTACAAGCCCAATTTTATAGATACGCTTAAATAAGCCAATATACAAGATGGAATGAACATTAATGTTGGCATTAAGAATTGAAAGTTGTTTCGTGATATAGCTACTATTATTTAGAGCCTTAAGTTTTCCTGACTGTGTTAGTAACATTTCATTTGATGTTAAGATACTATTATCATATTGGTCAGTGATTATGATGTCGGTATAGTGGACATTGTTCATTAGCTGGCGGAATTTATTTTCTAATAAATTGAAAATAATATAGCCTGAAACATTGCCCTGTTCATTGTAAATCGGATTTGCGATGTTATAGAAGATTCTATCTGTTTTAAGATTTTGGCGATTCGGGTACATAAGACTTTGATCGTTACGATTATTTTTCAACCGCTTATTTAAATACCAAACAGCATTTTTATGATTATCAACAGGATCTTCTATCCAATTTGTAGCGATTACATTTCCATCTGCGTCAATCACAGAAAACAAGCTATTTAGCTTTTGCTCATTCACTGCACTGTATAGACGTTCATACATTTTGGTGCGATACGTGCTGTAGGTTTCCATTCGATTAATATTTATCTCTTTCGCTAATTGCTTACTTTGAGCAGATATCTGTGAAAATTTCACAATGATTTCATTTGCGACCATTTCCCCTTCATTTCGGGTATTTTCTTTTAGAATATGATAGCTAATGAAAAAGAATAGATTATAAAAAATAAAGACGATAATCGCGACGGGAACAATCCCAAAACTGATTAAGGAACGTTTCAGTTCCTTCCGATATAAACTGGAAACCTTGTTAGTAGATTCCACATCAATCCCCTTTTCCTTGCGTCGTACAAGTTATGCCGAAAAGACAACTCAATCGCGGAGTTGCCTTCCCTATCAAATTTATAGGTTTACTTCTTTCGAACCTGTTGCTTTGAAGAAAATCAAAAGTGAGATTACCGTAGTGACTGTGAGAATTGTGGAAAGTGCTGCGGCAGTACCATAGCTTGCCCTAATGACCTCCGAATAGATTGCAACAGACATGGTTCTAGTCTTTCCAGTAAATAAAATAATCGACGAACTAAGTTCATTGATGACCGTAATCCAACTTAATAGAGCACCAGCTAAAACACCTGGCATCATTAACCTAGCAGTAATATTAATAAACGTCCTCATGGGAGAATAACCTAAGCTAATTGATGCTTCTTCCATACTGGGACTCAACTGATAAATAATGGCAGCACTTGATCGCATCGTATATGGAAGCCGGCGAATAATAAAGGAAACAATTAAAATAGCTGCCGTTCCACTTAATAGTAACGGCGATTTGTTAAAGGCAAGTAGCAACGTAATCCCCAATACTGAGCCTGGAACTATATAAGGGAACATGGCAATCGTATCAATAAAAGAGGTTAAGAAGTTTTTTCTTCTTACAGATGCATACGAAATGAGCATCCCCAATAATATGATAACTGCTAACGCAATGATTCCGTAGATATACGTATTTAAAATGGAATCACCCATACGTTCGATTACTCTGCGGTAACTTTCCAATGTATAACCGTCAATAAACATGGCACCTCTGGTTTTTAAGAATGACGTATAGATAACCATGACTTGTGGAATGATGGCTAATCCCACAATAACATAAATAAACAAATGGGCAAAAAGGTTTTTCATTCCTTTTGCTTTCTCAGGTTGAATAGGGCGAAGCGAACTCATTTCGAATGATTTCTTATTGATAAAATATTTTTGACCAATAAATATAAAGGTTGTAATAAAAATCATTATAGTTGCAAGAGCCGCGGCAAAGTGTGCATCACCGCCTACCTCACTAATAAATTCTGAGTAGATTAGCACAGGCATGGTCGAATAACCTTCTCCAATTAGCATTGGAGTCCCAAAGTCAGCAAGGGAATTCATAAAAACCAGCATGGCGCCTGCTAAAACTGTTGGCAGAATCAGCGGCAAGATTAGCGTTGTAACCTTTCTAATTCCTGTCACTCCTAAGCTTTCAGCCGCTTCACTTAAAGAGGAATCCATTTTTTTAAGAGCTCCAGAAACATATAAATAGATGTACGGGAACAACTTTAAGGTAAAAACCAATAGAATCCCACCAAACCCGTAGATACTAGGGATCGTTACATTAAAATGCTCCAGAAAAAATCTTGAAATGACACCGCTTCGGCCTAATAAAAGAATCCATGAATAGGCTCCAATAAATGGCGGCGACAATACAGAAATAATAATTAATATTTCGATAAGTCCCTTGCCGCGAATTCTCAGCGTCGACATTAAATAGGCAAGAGGCACCCCCAAAGCGATAGCCAGGATTGTCACGCATATGGTGACTGCGAAACTATGGAGCAATGATTGATAATAATATTTTTTCTCAAAAAAGGTTTGAAAATGTTCAAATGTAAATGAGCCATCGTTTCCTTGGAAACTTCCTAGTAACAACGCTCCAAGCGGATAAATTAAAAACACAGCAAAAAATAAAAATACAAGCAATGTCACGGAATTCCAAAAGTCTAGTTTTCTAGTCCATTTATTCCACATAACGGGTCACTCCCGAAATGAGACTTTCCTCACCATCTGCAGTGAATATATTAATTTTTTCTGCGATAACTTCTAAGTAAACTACATCATCTAACTGAATGAACCGATCCTTTTGATTGGTATCCTGTGTAAACTCGATACTTTGTCCATCATCCAAAACGAGCTCATAATTTATATATTTGCCTAAGAAATTCCGATGTTTAACTCTTGCTCTGATCCCAGACTGACGTTCAGATAGCGTAAACTCTTCCGGTCGAATTGCGACCATTACTTTGTCATTAGCACGAACTTCTGATGTTATATTTTTTATTTCAATCTGATAATCTTTTGTCATCCGAAGAAAACTCACTCCATTAGCCTGTTCAATGATCCCTGGGAATAAATTGGAATGGCCGATAAAGGTTGCAACAAATGCATTAATAGGCCGTAAATAAATGGTATCTGGATACCCGACCTGCTGGATGATCCCGTCTTTCATGACAGCAATTCGATCCGAAATGGCTAATGCCTCTTCCTGATCATGAGTAACATACACTGTCGTGATATCAATTTCCTTTTGAATTTCACTTATGGCACGGCGCATGTCAATTCTAAGCTTTGCGTCCAGGTTCGATAATGGTTCATCCATCAGAAGAACTTTTGGATGAATAACAATAGCTCTTGCCAAAGCAACACGCTGCTGCTGCCCACCAGACAAGCGATTAGGAAGGCGATCTTTATAGTCTGTGATTTTGACCGTTTCAATAATTTCGTCAAGCCGTTTGATCATTTCTTCTTTATTGATCTTCCGGTTTTTCAAACCGTATTTAACATTGTTGTATACATTCATATGGGGAAAAATTGCATAGTTTTGAAAAACCATCCCAATATTCCGTTTATGGGCTGGAATATCGTTAATTACTTGCTGATCGAATGAGATCGTCCCTCCGTCAATACTGTGGAAACCTGCAATCATCCTTAGAAGCGTGGTTTTCCCGCAGCCTGATGGGCCTAATAATGTGAAGAGTTCACCTGGTTTTATTTTTAAATTTAAATCAGGAATTACCGTATTTTTTTCATAGTCCTTCCGTACCTGCTCAAATGTGATTGATGTGCTCAATTTGAACAACCTCCTTTTTCATGAATCTACGATGTTTGGATTATTTTAAAAGAGTATGAGCCACTGACTACTCATACTCTTTCATGTTTGATTTCAATTCTTAATTACTTGTAAAAATATCCTTAAATTTATCTAGAATGGTTTCTTTATTTTTGTTTGACCATGCTTGATCGTCACTAATTAATTTGATTTCCGTAAGCGGCTTCATTCCGATATCCTTCTTGATTTTCACTGTAGAAAGAACAGGACGGCGATTTAGCTCATTTGCCACCATTGTTTGTGACTCTTCGTTGGTAATAAAATCAATGAATTTCTTGGCATTTTCCAGATTTTTTGCACCTTTAATAATCGCGGCACCATCAGGCTTCACAATTGTTCCTTCTTTTGGATAGACTATCTGTACTGGGGCGCCATCATTCATATAATTCACAACTGGCTCTTCAAATGTAAGCCCAACAGAGTATTCACCATCTGCTACACCTTTGTAGACTGCAGAGGATCCACTCAATAATTTGTGATCAAGATTCCCAATTAATTTTCCTACATAATCCCATCCTTTTTCAGGATCACCATTGCCCATCGCATATAATTCGTTAATAACTTGTTCGAATGAAGAAGATGATTTTGCTGGGTCTGCAAACGCAATCTTCCCTTTCAATTGCTTATTCAATAAATCCTCATATCCACTAATATTTAATTCACCCGCAAGGTTTTTATTGACCATAATGACACTTGGAACGAGTGAGAATCGTGTGATAAAGCCATCATCATTTTTATAGTCATCAATAACCTTGTCTTCATTTTTGGATTGATATTTAGCAAAATGATCTTTGAATGGATCTAACGATGATAAAGATCCTCCCCACATGACATCCCCTAAAGGATTATCCCCTTCCGATTCAATTCGTTTCAAAAGCTCCCCTGCACCCGCAGAAATAACTTCCACCTTAATTCCTGTTTCATCTTCAAATTCTTTTACCAAAGGCTCATTAAACTCAATTGGATTTGGTGAATAAACTACTAGTTCCTTACTTACACTGGTCTCAGTCTTTGTTGTTTTTTCATCTGATGAACAACCTGTTAAGATTCCCGAAATTCCAAGTACAGCCACTAATGCTGCGGACAACAATTTCCCTTTCTTCATTACTCATTCCCCCATTTTTATTTTTATAAAAACCACTTTCGTTCCTGCTACATCAAATATTAAACGCTTTCATAATAATCAACAATCCAAAAAAGTGACATAAATATCCGAAAAAATGAACTAGGGGAAATATTCCAAATAAAAAAAACTGCCTTTTTAGGCAGCCCTTTAATCAAATGTTCGCAGTATAATCTTATTTAGGTTACGGTTAATTTCCTCCGATTGAATGATGCTTTCATTAAAGTTAATTTGGATTTTACCGGTTCCAGATACAATTTCTACTTTTTCTATTCCATTTGTTCGTTGCATCTGTCTTTTTATCTTCCCGATACAACCGGTGCAGGCCACATCATTTAATGGGATTTCAATCATACTCATAATCCCCACATCCTCTCAAAATTTTTCTACAAAGGATTGACCAAACTTCATACATTCTTCTTTTTCCGCAGTGGTTGGAGAAAGGTCAATTTTTAAACCTTCGTGCACAAGCTCGGCACCCAGTTCTGCCAGTTTTTCCGTGAGAATATCAACCGCTCCCCCACGATGCTCATAGGAAGAGTCGCAGGAACCAAATGCAGCTGCCCTTTTCCCTGATAAATTCAATTGATCCATTTCATCATAAAAGTCGAGAAACTCATCCGGAAGATCACCGTCTCCCCACGTATAGGCTCCCAATAATATCCCATCATATTCTTGAAGGTCTGGAACATCTACTTCTAAGATATCCTTTATCGAGACAGTACCCCCTGCCTCTTGAATGCCTGATGCAATAAGATTGGCTATTTCTTCTGTATTCCCTGTCATACTTGCATAAACAATTAAACAGGTTGCATTCATGGTGGAATCACCTCATGTTTTTCTTTCATATTAATGAAAATCATTCTCATTAACATTGACCTGTATCAAGAAATATAATAAATTGATGCAAATCACTTCATTATTTTTGTGAAGCAGATATTATTAAGCTATAAGGATGTTTAGAAGGAGTGGTGAAGGATGAACTGTGATCACTGTTGCTCGCATGGATCTTCATGTATCACATCTGTGCCCGTTTTTAAAGGGATGAAAAAAGAGGATCTTCAGCTATTACAAAATGTCACAAGGAGCCGTCACTTTTTAAAGGGTGAATTCATTTTTCAAGAGGGGGAGCGTTCCGAAACACTTTTTGTTGTGAATGAAGGCCTGATAAAGCTAACGAAAATGTCGGCTGAAGGAAAAGAACAAATTGTCCGTTTGTTGTTTCCTGGGGATTTCTTCGGGTTATTTTCATTACTTCGAAATGAAAAACATTATGCAAATGCTGAGGTTATTGGGAGTCCCACTGTCATTTGTTCCATTGAAAAAGGGGATTTCCTTAGGACGATGGAGAAGAATGCAGAATTATCCTACCGGTTTTTACTGGCTGTTAATGATCGTTTATATGAAGCAGATGAATCGGTTGGCTTCTTAAGTTTGATGGAGGTCGAACAGCGGCTTGCGCGGGCACTCATCCTTTTTCATGATAAATTGAATGCCTTTAATGGTACCTTTACATTACCAATAACGAAAAAAGATTTAGCGGGGTATATCGGGACAACTCCAGAATCAATAAGTAGAAAGCTATTAGCATTTATGTCCCAAAAGCTAATCGCCATGGACGGACGCAGACAAATACAAATTCTAGAGTTGGACCAACTTAAAAGTATGGCCGAAATGGACTAAAACTCATCCAATTTTACTGCCATTAGGCGAAAATGCATCGGTTCGATTTCATTGACAATCACGTTCATTCCAAAAGATTGTAAATTGGCGATTAACGGCTCACCGCGATGTGGTAAATGAATTTCAAAAATAGTACCTACTGGTGCCGCTTTAATAAAGTTTAAAATTTCCCGTCGTGGATGTTCCCCCTTTGCAACACGTTCCCGGATATCCATGACTGCTTTTTTATCAATTATTTCAAACATAACTAACACTCCCCTTCGAAATGGTTTATGCCTTAGTTTACCATCTTTTTTTTCCTAAGGAATTGATATAAATCAATGTTCAATTGGAGAGAAGTTTAAGAAAAAGCTTAGAAAGCTTTGGAAATACTGGATTTGGGCAAAAATTGATATATTTGTAATTTCGAAAGGTTTGTGAACATTCCTGGGTATTCGATATAACCGGGTGTGAATGATGGTAGAATGAACAACAACAAGATAACAATATAACGGAGTTGAGAATAATGTTTAGCAAAATTGCTGTTATCGCTTCGCTGTTGTTTTTTCTATTTGGAACCAATGTATTTGCCAATTCGCATTCGGAAGAATCTACTTCAATAAACGAGAACGTACGGACAGATCATGCCAACGTGCGAACGAAAAAGACTACTACCATAGAACCCTCATTTAAAGACTATGTTGTCCCAGTATCCGTCGGTCTCTTATTCATCATTGGCCTCGGAAGCTACTGGTTCATATACAGACGAAAACATGCCTAACCGGATCTACTATCGTCGTAGGATTGCGCGGACGGGGCTGCCGTCTCCTTCGACGAGTGGCAGCGGCAGGGCGATTAGTTCGTAGTCACCTGGTTCGATTTCGTCGAGCATAAGGGATTCCAATATGTGAATTCCGTTTTCATTCAAACTATGGTGTGCAGGCAGCTCCTTGCTGTCAATTGGATCCACAGACGGTACATCCAAGCCGATAAGCTTAACCCCAATACTTGCTAAATAAGGCGCTAAATCCGGTTTAATATGAGGAATTTTCTCGGGGAATTCACTTGGATTTTCCCACGCAAGTGTTCGAAATAACACCCTCTTACATCCATCAAGGTTAACCCCCCGCAAATCAGCTTCGCCAATACTTTCCTTGCCACCCATATCTATGACTTTCGCTGGCCCGATGTAAAGATTGAGATCAAGTTCAATGATTCGTTTTCCATTGTTATCAAAATGAAAAGGAGCATCAACATGCGTTCCCGTGTGCGCGCTTAATTGAAGACTACCTACATTGACTGAGCCGCTTTCTTCCATTGGCCACGAGACCACATATTGAAACGCAGTATCGCCGGGCCATACAGGCATACCATTCTCAAGTTTTCTTGAAACATCATAAATCTTCATCCCATTTCACCCCTAATTCAATCATATCGTGTTTTCCCCATTATTTCACAATACCCCAACCCCTTTCCAGCTATTTCGAAGCCAATAATTTCATAGTAAAAAGGCAGGGGGCCGAACTCCTGCCTTTTTACTGAAACGACTTCCAAAACTCGCCGTCTTGATTAATCATATCTTTCAGTTCATCGAAGGGGATTGTAAAGGTTGGAGATCCCGCAGCAAAGGAGGCAATTTCATAATGCTTAAAGTAAATATTTAGGGCATCCTCACGAATAAAAAACGGCTGATCCTCCTTCATTCCATGGTAATCATCAGGAGAAAGATAAGAAGAATATTGTTCATTATTTTTAATTTGATCCAT
Source organism: Neobacillus sp. OS1-2 (assembly GCF_030915505.1). GTDB lineage: Bacteria > Bacillota > Bacilli > Bacillales > Cytobacillaceae > Neobacillus. The sequence continues at coordinate 2,934,633 of NZ_CP133265.1, read as the reverse complement.
AATCATATCACTTATTACTTTCACATAAGGGCTCCCAAGTTTAAACAAGTCTTTCAACTGATACATCGAACCATTCTTAAGATTAATATGAACATACTTTTTAACAGGCATCCCATGAGCAGCACAAAACATGTAATCGTACCCATTTATCTCCATCACAAGCAAGTTCTTCTTGTAGAAGGTTACCTCAAAGTCACCAGTATAATTGGATTCCAGCTGCTTCCCGGCAGGCACGGGTTTTACACCCGCAAGCTCTTTTAAAGACTTATTCACCATAACCATAGCCGGATTTTCCATTCCTTGTACCTGTGGGTAATAAACAACATATTCCCTATTCGGTCTGTATTTATGTTCGATTACTGAATACTGATTATTTAGCGGGATAATGGTCGCCTGCTTCCAGACCACACCACTATTTCGATTAAAATACACCAAGCGATTATCAACTTCACTCTTGATTAGTGTCTTGTCAAAGCTTAGCCAGCCGCTGCCACTGACCATTGGAAGATGTACCTTCCTCTTCCCATTCTTATCAATAAAAAACGTATGCTGGTCATCAGAAACAGAAGCCACCCCATCGGAAAATGGATTCATGTCATGAAAAATAAACCCTGTTAGAATCCGGCCATCTGAATCTGCTAACGCGTAAATTGATCTTAAGCATGGCTGCTCTGGTGCCAGTTCTTTCCCAATTGCAAACCGATTTTCGCCAAGATCCATAATACTGGTATAATTTGGTTTAATTAAAAAATTTCCTTCTCTATCTATTACGCCATAATATTGATTATTTTTTACAGTCAAACCAACAATAGCGCGGTCGTCGATAAATGCTTCTGCACTTGAAAACTGAGGCTCCAAGACTGTTTTCCCCTGTTCATCGATATACCCTAATTTTCCATCCTCCCTCTTTTTATATACAAGAAGACCTTGGCCATATTGATCAACAAACGCAAACGGATAGGATTGTAATACCTTTCCGGTAAGATCAATTAGTTCGTAGAGGCCGCTCTTTGTTTTTACAACCGCTTTCCCCTCTGAAAAATCACTGGCAGATGGATAGATAAGGGGAATAACCACTTTGCCTCTCTTATTCAAAAATCCATGCAAGTACTGTTCATCCGAATCTGTCACCCCAACTAATAAACGTCCACCTTTATACTCTGGGTATGCGACAGAATAGGCCCTTTCGGTTATTTCCTTACCACTTCCGTCAATAACTTTATTCCCCTGCTGATCGTTGACGACTGCCCTTCCTTCTGAAAACGGTTGTATCGTATCGTATTTCGGTTTCACAATAAAATACCCGTTATCATCGATGAGGCCTGATTTATCCATCATCTCAACATTCGCCAAACCATTATCCTGAAAATCCTTGGCATTATCATATATCGGCTGGAGAACAAATTTCCCTTTCTCATCAATATATCCCCATTTCGTGCCGCCGATTTCTTTCACTGGAGCAGGGAAAAGATAAACCGCTCTTGTTTCAAAAGCATCCAAGATCCACGAGATCCAATCGCCATCATGTTCGGCCATTACATTCACCCATTTTACTTTTTCTATATTTATATGAAATAGAGTGGGCTGTGTGATTTAGAAAAAAAGAGGCAATACAAATTCTGTATATTGCCCCCTTTTTTCCAAATTAAATTATACATAATGACAGGCAACAAAATGGCCGCTTCCTGTGTCGCGATAATCCGGCACCTGTTGTGCACAAAGGTCAGTCGCTATCGGACATCTGGTCCGAAACTTACAGCCTGAGGGCGGATTTATAGGGCTTGGAATATCCCCTTTTAAAATAATCCGCTCTCTCTTGGCCATGGGGTCTGGAATGGGCACAGCCGATAAGAGTGCTTTTGTATAAGGATGAAGTGGATGATCAAATAACTCTTCTTTAGAAGCCAATTCTACAATATTCCCCAAATACATAATGGCAATTTTCGTACAAAGGTGTTCCACAACACTTAAATCATGGGAAATAAACAGATAGGATAATCCATTTTCCCTCTGGAGGTCACTGAATAGATTTATTATTTGCGCTTGAATGGATACATCAAGTGATGCGACTGGTTCATCCATAACAATAAACTCAGGATTTAGCGCCATCGCTCTAGCAATAACGATACGCTGCCGCTGTCCGCCGGAAAATTCATGTGGATATCGATCAATATGAAACGGAGCTAATCCGCACTTTTCCATTACCTCTAACACTCGCTCGCGTACCTCCTGTTTTGAAACAAGACCGTGCTCGACCATGGCCTCGCCAATTGCGTCCCCCACTCGGAGCCTTGGATTTAACGAACTAAACGGATCTTGAAATACAAGCTGTGTTTGCACACGAAGATTGCGGAGCTCCTTTTTGGATAATGAAAAAATATCTTTCCCCTTAAACTTTACCTCTCCTTCTGTCTTCTCATGGAGGCGTAAAATGGTTTTACCAATCGTCGATTTCCCACTTCCAGATTCACCAACAAGCCCAAACACTTCGCCTTTGGCAATTGAAAAACTAACCCCATCAACAGCCTTCAACGGATCTCCGAATTTTTTAAACATACCTTTTGAAGCAGAATAGTATTTTTTTAGATTATGAACCTCTAATAATGCTTCGCCCATTATTCTGCACCGTCCTCATAGAGCCAGCACGCAGCTTTTTGCCCGCCCGAAATTTCATGTAATGCCGGCTGCTTTATCCTGCAAATATCCATTGCATGCTCACAGCGATCTGCAAAATAGCAGGATTCCTGCAGATTAACTAAATTCGGAACCTGGCCGGCAATGGTATATAGACGATCTTTCCGTTCACCAATCACTGGTTTTGCCTTCAACAATCCTTTTGTATAAGGATGCTGCGGGTTCTTAAATAGCTCCAAAACCGGTCCCTCTTCCACTACTTTTCCCGCATACATGACCACCACATAATCAGCCATTTCTGCCACAACGCCAAGATCATGGGTAATTAACAAAATAGATGTATTAAATTCCTTTTTTATCTCCCGTAATAAGTCTAATATTTGTGCTTGGATGGTTACGTCAAGAGCGGTCGTTGGTTCATCCGCAATGATAAGCTTCGGATTACAGCTAATGGCGATAGCAATCATAATCCGTTGCAGCATCCCGCCGCTTAATTCATGAGGATAAAGATTGACGACCTTTTCAGCATTCGGGATTCCGAGCATTGTAATCAGTTCCATTGCCTTATTATAGGCATCCTTTTTACTTAACAATAAATGTTCCTGGATTGGTTCAATCATTTGTTCACCAATCGTGAAAACGGGATTTAAAGATGTCATCGGTTCCTGAAAGATCATGCCAATCTCATTCCCTCTTAAACGGCGCACATCCTTTTTTGATAAGTGGAGCAGGTTTTTTCCGGCAAAATTAATTTCTCCGCTTTCCACCTTGCCGTTTTCCGGTATTAGCTGCATTAATGACAATGCGGTAATACTTTTGCCGCATCCTGACTCTCCAACGATACACACGGTTTCTCCTTCACGAATAGCAAAACTAACGTCATTCACTGCCTTCACGACGCCGTTTTCTGTGTAAAAGTTTGTTTGCAGGTGATCTACTTGAAGCAGCGTCTTATTCATATGATATCCCTACCTTCTCATTTTCGGATCAAGTGCATCTCTTAGTCCGTCCCCCAGTAAATTGATAGAAACGACAGTTAGAAAAATAGTGGTTCCCGGTGGAATCCAAAGCCATGGACGTTTCCTAAAATCCATAAAGTTATTGGCTGCATTCATCATATTCCCCCATGACGGTGTGGGCGGAACGACCCCAAGTCCAAGAAAGCTTAATGCGGACTCGCTTAAAATCGAACCGGCTACATTTAAGGTCGCCACAACCAAAAGAAGTGGGATGGTATTCGGAATAAGATGGTGGATTATTTTCCGGCGGTCCCTTAACCCCAGTACCTCCGTTGCCTGCATAAAAGGCTGTTCCTTCAATGATAAAATTTGTCCTCGCACTAGGCGTGCAAGACCTGGCCATCCAACAAAGCTAAGCATAATCATAATAATATAAAGCCGGTATTCAGCCGGAACTTTCCACTCTGATAGAATGGCTGCCAAAATCAATAGAAGCGGTAAGCCTGGAATCGACATAAGAATGTCGGCGATCCGCATGATAACCATATCGACGACGCCGCGATAAAAGCCCGAAATCGCCCCCAGCAATGAACCAATCATCACCGATAAAAACATGGAAGCAATCCCGATGGTTAACGAGATTTGTCCGGCCATCATTAATCTCGTTAACACATCCCGCCCATAATTATCTGTCCCAAGCAAGTGCGAGCTGCTTGGCGGCTGATTCATATCAGCAATACTCGTTCTGTCTTGAATGTACGGTGAAAAATGCGGACCAATAAAACTCAGTAAAAACATAAATATCAGGAAAAACAAACTGATCATTGCTAATTTATTCTTTTTTAGGCGACGATACGTTTGCTTCCATAACGAAGGTGATTTTACGCTCTTCTTCGTCACTTGTTTCGTCACAATCGAACTTTGTGGTTCCAATTTGCACCCCTCCCTATTTCAATCTAATTCTCGGATCAACAGCAGCGTAAGTTACATCCGCTAAAAAGTTTCCAATAATGGTTAAACAGGATAAAAACATCGTAAAGGCCATCAATACGGGATAATCGCGGAAGCTGACTGATTCCAGCTGAATTCTTCCAACACCCGGCCAATTAAAGATTTGTTCCATAATAATGGCACCGGAAAAAAGCCCCGGTAATTCAAAGGCAAGCAATGTAATGGCTGGAAGAATGGCATTTTTTAAAGCATGTTTAAAAATAACCACACGCTCTTTTAAACCCTTCGCTCGGGCGGTTCGTATATAGTCCTGGCGAATCACCTCAAGCATCCCAGTGCGAAAATAGCGGGTTAACGATCCAATGCTAAGTAAGGTTAGGATGAGAACAGGTAGAATCATATGCTTGCCCACTTCAAGAAGATAGGTCAGCCCCGTACTGGTACTTCCCGTATCAATCATTCCGCCAATTGGCAAGATTTGCAGATCGACACCGAACCATTTAATAAATAGCAAGCTGATAAAAAAAGATGGAAAGGACATCGCTGCAAACACAAAAAATGTTACTAGCCCATCAAACAAGGAATATTGCTTAATGGCGGAAATGACACCCGTCACTAAGGCAATGGACCACGTTAGGATTAAGGCAAAAATAGCAACAAAAAAGGAATTCCACACATATTTATTTAACAGGGATAAAACCTTTTCCTGATGCTTGAGCGAGTAACCAAAATCACCGTGTAAGGCATTTCCAAGCCACGTAAAGTACCTCTGCAACACCGGCTGATCTAAACCAAAAAGTGCTTTTAATTCTTGAGCCCTTTGCGGGGTCAAATTAATATTTGAGTCAATATAATCACCCGGCAGCATCGCAAATAAGAAGAAAATGATAAACGATGTCCCGAACAAGATGACAATCATTTGTAAAAAACGCTGCAATACGTACTGTTTCATTTTTTCTCCCCCATTACAGAATAAAGTGCCTAGCAACATGCGCTAGGCACTTTATTGATTACTTTTTAATCGAAATGTTCGGCAAGCTAGCGCTGATGCCTGTATAGTTATCTGGATATAAACCTTGAATTTGACCACTAATCGCTCTGGCGCTTTGGCGATAGTGAATCAGAATTACAGGAGGGTTGTCATTTAGTTCTTTGTATAAATCGTGATAGATGCCTTTACGTTTTTCAATATCTAACGTATTTAATCCTTTTTGGATTAACTCATCAACCTTAGGATTAGAATAGCCTGCAGCATTATTTGGGTTAGCTGATGCAAATTCTTCAACAGGATCACTTGGGTCTAAGATTTGTGACGTCGAAACTGCGGCGAAATCATAATCTTTCTCGTTTAACTTAGCAACCAAGGCATTAAAGTCCATGATTTCTGGTTCGAATTTAATCCCAATATCCTCATAGTTTTCTTTGGCAATAGGGATAATTGGATCTTCAGCTGTTCTCGTTAAATACCGAATCACGAATGGCTTGCCATCTTTTTCGCGGATGCCATCCTTACCGACCTTCCAGCCTGCATTATCAAGTAATTCTTTCGCTTTATCCGCATTAAATTCATATTTGTTAATACCTTCATCGTCATATGCCCATGAAACTTTAGAGACAGGAACGTTGGCAACCTCTCCGTAGCCTTTAAATTTCACATCCACAATTTTTTGGCGATCCAATCCATAAATCAATGCTTGTCGTACTTCTTTATCCTTGAACTGCGGACGTGTATTGTTTACATAAATAAAGCCAAAGTCATTTACCGGGCCGACTTGGATATTGGCAAATCCTAAGCTTTTCAACTGTTCCACGGTATCATCATCTGCAGAGAAACCGGCATAATCAAGCTCGCCTGTTTCAAACAATTGCAGGGAGGTGGAGGTATCTATAACCTTGAAAATGAGATTTTTTGTTTTTGGCTTACCTGCGTAGTAATGTTCATTGGCCACATAACGGACTTCTTGGCCAGGAATATATTTTTCAAATTTGTATGGACCTGCACCAAGTGGTTTTGGATAAAGTTCTTTTAAATAATCGAGTTTACCATATTGATAGTCTTTACCATAATAGGCTTTAGATAATACTTGACCGCCTAATAGAAGCAGGGACTTCGCGTTCACTTTTTCAGTTGTAATTTCAATTGTCTCTTTATCGATGACTTTAATCCCTTCAATCGATTGTGCCTTACCTTCTTTATACTCTTTCCCGCCTTTAATCGCCGCAAGAGAAATATCTTGGTATCCGGCATATGCTGGATCATATAGAAGTGTTAAGGTAAAGGCAACATCGTCTGCTGTTAGCGGTGAGCCGTCACTAAATTTTAAGCCTTTTCTTAAGTGGAATGTATATGTAAGCTGATCATCAGAGACATCCCATTTTTCAGCAAGGATTCCGACAGGCTTTCCTTCCTTATCTAGATTCACTAATGGAGCAAACATAGGGTTTGTTACGTTTCCATCCCAACCATTTTCATAAAAATATGGCAAGAAAACGCCTCCTGGTGCGGAAATTCCTGCAATGAACAAATCCTTCCTCGCTTTTGCCTTTTCCGGAAGTGCTGCAAGGTTTGTTGCTTTATACTCTTTTCCTTCAGTGCTTTTTACGCTTGCACTTTCTGTGTTTCCCTTCTTGGCTGGTACCGGTGATTCCTTTTGACTTGAACTATCTAAAGCACAAGCAGAGAGAATCATAGAAAGGACAATCACGCTGATGAAGCTAGTCAAACTCTTTTTCACCTTATTCACCCCTGTTTACTTGGTTTTACTTCAAAAAAAATCCAATCCTTCTCATCGTTCTGTATTCAAACTTCAAAGCCGATAAATCCGATTGGTTTAAAATACAATTTAAAGATTACTCATAGTTTACACAATTGTCAATCAGTATTTCACAAAAATATTCATATATAATCAGATTGCACTAGTAATAATCCTTTCTCTTATTACTTTAGGCCTAATAAAAATAGCACAATTATTTCTTGTGCTATTTTGAGTGAACATTATTATTCTATTATAATGGCAAAAATAAATTACAACGGTTCCTTAATATTGTATCTTTTAAGAATCGTTTCTATTTTCATTCCCTTAGCGATATCCCCTTTTGCCTTAACCTTCCCTGTCAACAGTGCAACAGCGCCGCTTTGTTTTCCTAATAAAAATTTCTTGAAGTTATCATAGGATAAAGCCATTGTTACATCCGGGGTTGTTTCGACCCCTTCTTTAATGGTTAGTTTACAATCTTGAAAATAGTGCTGGTATGTACCGGTTTGCTCTCCATGAACATCATATTGAACAACCCCGTTAAAACCCTTCATTGGTGCGGGATTTGCATTAAAGATTTCTTCAATTCTTTCCATCAGGTCTGGTAACGAATATTCGTTAATTGCCTTTGCCATCTGAACATCCCCCTCGCAAGTGAAAAACTTTGTATTGCATATAAATCTATAATACTAATACAAACCTAAAATTTCCAATGAATAATTTTTGAACTTTTTTGACTTTTTCTTAAAGTTTCAACACTTCAACAAAATTAGGTATCTAAAGGGGCAGAATATAAGCAATCTTCATATGGCAGCTTATTGAAATGTTCCTCTTAATGACCAATATAGCGTGCATCCGGAATCAATTCTTTCCATTCTTGATAGGAGATGATTGTATCCCAGTGGCCTGTGATTTTGGCAATTCCGATCACCACAAAAAACAGGACGAAGAAGGTCGCCGGGACGAACCATTTATTTACTTTCCTACCCGCAACGTTCATGTTCAAGGTTTCTTTAACCGGGCAGGCTTCCACACATGACATACAAGCAGAGCAATTAAGTGATGTTACCTTTTCAACTTTATGAACCTGCAAACGCTGTGGACAAACCTTTGTGCACATTTCGCAATTTGTGCAGGTATCTTCATTTCGTACTATTTTTGTTAGTCTAAAAATGGAGCCTAAACCAATTAACGCACCGTACGGACAAAGGAACCGGCACCAAAAATTTCTGAAAAACAACGATAGGATAAAGATGACAATGAGAAATTTCAACGTAAAGCCGCCAATATTTAGGAACAATAATAACATTTTCACATCGGAAACCTTATTATAAGGATCTACCAGAAAGCTTTTCGCGCTAAAGATATCCATTTGAATCACCATAGCGATAAAGAATAGCAGTAATACATATTTGATCGGTGTTAAGAACCAAACCAGCCATTGTGGCATGTCAAAATTCTTTTTAAATATTTTTCTACCAAGCCAGGCAATCAGTTCATTTGCCGTGCCAACAGGGCAAATCCAGCTGCAGAAGGATTTCCGGAGTAGAATCCCTGCTCCTACAAAGAATGAAAGCAGCACAAGTCCTGCTGGGTGAATCACGTCAAAGTCGCCGCTCGTCAGCCAAACCTTCAGCGCAACAAGTGCACTAATGGGCAAAAATCCCTCCACTGCCGATGGCCTCTCAACGAAAGGTGTTTTTCCCAGCGTTTCAAAATGCTGATAAAACTGATAAAACTGCAGACCGACATATAGTAAAAACAATAGAAACAGTGCTTGAACGGTGTATCTTGTGATTTGCACGGGCTTACGTTTCAACTGTTTCTGATACCAAATTTTTGACTTCATAACCGTTCCTCCATTCTTTCGTTACCTTCACTATAAATAACGAAATATACAGGGTATGTGATATAAGTCAATGGGACAATTCATTTCATAAAGATGTCACATTGGCATCATAAATTTGTCAAAAAAGTTTTTTATTATTGGTAAGTCAGTAGGGTAAGAGGTTTCTACGTTACTCCTTAGTTTAGGAAAAAGTATGCCGTTCCTCGTCTATCAGTGAAGAAGGTATCATAATAGAAAATGCCAGTGGATAAAATATCCACTGGCACCCTTTTTACTTTTCTGCATCAAAAATGATGTTATTTTGCTTTCTAGCCTCTTCTGTAATTCGTAAAACAATTTCACTCCAGTGTTTTAGCCGCTTATATTCCTCGTCATTTTTCGATTCAATAATCTCAGCGATATTGATGCCTTCATAGACCATATTTTGTTCCTCTTGTTCCACACTGAGAATTTGGCTTTCCTTTGTATGGCTGTCAATAAATTGAATCTCGGTTATTGGCGCCGCATCTTCAAGGACAAACGTTCCCTTCTCCCCATGTATTTCACAAGGCAGAGCGGAATGAGAGATCTTTGAGCAAAGAATCGTACAAACGAATTCGTCATATTCCAAAACAAGCGTACCGCTGCCATCCACACCGCTCCTTAAAATCACCGGATGATAGGTAACCTTATTAGGCTCCCCAAACAAGCCGACCGCTAAATACAATGGATAGACTCCCAAATCTGCAAGCGCACCACCCGAGTACTTTGCTGAGAAAATATTAGGTTCCTCTCCTTGCAAAAACAAATCATAGCGTGAGGAATATTGGATATATGGAAGGATTGCACTTCTCAGCTTCCCAGCTTCATGAAGCTTTTCCTTTAAAATCTTAAAATTAGGTGTATGGATATTGCGAATCGCTTCGAATAAATAAACACCATTCTCCTCTGCTGTCTTGTAAGCCTCTTCTAATTCAGCAGTAGTAGAAAAAATCGGCTTTTCACAGATGACATGTTTTTTATTCCTCAAAAAGGTTAGAGCTTGTTCAAAATGAACAGAATTAGGCGAGGCAATATAGACTGCCTCAAACTCCTTGCTCTTCGCCATTTCTTCTATATCTGTATAATAACTAGAGGCGTTATATTGATCAGCAAGCTTTTTTCCTTTTTCCTCTGTTCGTGAAAAAACACTAACTAAATGAAGCTGCTCGCTAAGTCTAGCTGCCTGAATAAAAGATTCGGTTATCCACCCTGTTCCAACTGTAGCAAAGTTAATCATTTTACAACCTCTTTCTAATCATACTTTTAAGTACCCATTTTAACGTATTTATCCGCCACTGACCAATTTTTCATAGAATTTTTTTCATGCTGAAGCTGTTTTTCCGATGAATTGTTGGGAACAATGGAAAAATATCAGGTTTTATGGTATTTATAGATAATAGAGATTTGATGAAAGAGGTTGAAAAGGGTGGAAAATCAAACAGGAAATTTCATTAAAGATATCATGATAAAAGATTTAGAATCAGGTAAGCACCGAGAGATTGTCACTCGTTTTCCTCCAGAGCCAAATGGGTATTTACATATTGGACATGCCAAATCGATTATCCTTAACTTCGGATTAGCAGATGACTTTAACGGTAAAACCAATTTACGGTTTGACGATACGAACCCTGCGAAGGAAGATATCGAGTATGTAAATTCCATTAAGGAAGATGTAAAATGGCTTGGTTTTGAATGGGATAACTTATTATTTGCCTCCAATTATTTCGAGGAAATGTACAACAGAGCCATTCTGTTAATTGAAAAAGGACTTGCATATGTGGATGACCTGTCAGCTGACGAAATTCGCGAATATCGCGGTACACTGACAGAGCCTGGGAAGAATAGCCCTTACCGCGACAGGACCATTGAGGAAAATCTGGATTTATTTAAACGAATGCGCGCTGGCGAATTTGACAACGGTCAGAAAGTTCTCAGAGCAAAAATTGATATGAGCTCCCCAAATATCAATTTGCGTGACCCGGTTATTTATCGTATATCCCATACCTCACATCATAACACCGGTGATAAATGGTGCATTTATCCGATGTATGCATTTGCCCACCCGCTTGAAGACGCGATTGAGGGGGTCACACATTCGATTTGTACGATTGAATTCGAAGATCAACGTCCACTTTATAATTGGGTTGTCGAACAATGTGAAATGGAGAGCAGACCGCAGCAAATCGAATTTGGCCGTTTAAACGTGTCCAATACAGTTATGAGTAAACGCAAGTTGAAGCAATTAGTGGATGAGGGCTTTGTGGATGGCTGGGATGACCCGCGGATGCCAACCGTTTCCGGGATGAGAAGAAAAGGATTTACTCCTGAATCCATCCGTGCCTTTGTGAGCGAGACCGCTGTAACGAAAAACAACAGCACGGTGGATTCACAAATGCTTGAACACTTTGTCCGCGAAGATTTAAAATTAAAGGCGCCGCGGACAATGGGCGTTATTAATCCACTTAAGGTGGTCATCACGAATTATCCAGAAGGTCAAATTGAATTACTTGATGCCGAAATTAATCCGGAAAATCCAGAAATGGGCATGCGCAAGATTCCATTTTCCCGTGAGATTTATATTGAAAAAGATGATTTCATGGAAGATCCGCCTAAAAAATATTTCCGTTTGTTCCCTGGTAATGAAGTTCGCCTAAAGAATGCTTATTTCATTAAATGTGAAGACGTCATTAAGGATGCAAACGGGGAAGTAGTGGAGCTGCACTGCACATATGATCCGGTAACCAAGAGTGGTACCGGCTTTACTGGCAGAAAGGTGAAAGGAACGATTCACTGGGTGGAAGCAACACACTCTGTTCCGGCAGAATTCCGTTTATACGAACCATTAATTTTAGACGAAACGGAAGAAGCTGATAACGAGGGGAAAACATTTCTTGACAACGTAAATCCTCATTCACTTGAGGTATTGCAAGGTTTTGTTGAACCAAACATGCGAGAAAGCCGACCACAGGAGAAATTTCAATTCTTTAGACACGGCTACTTTAACGTCGATCCAAAAGACACAACCGTAGACAAACTAGTGTTTAACAGAATTGTTTCATTGAAAAGCTCGTTCAAATTATAAGAAAAGCGTCTTATCTTATAAAGAATACACAATGGTAAACGTAAAAAAGGTGACAGGCACCATTTCGGTGCCTGTCACCTTTTTTAACTTGCAAACTGTATCGGTATTTCTAAGATTATTTTCGTCCCTTTTCCTGGTGATGCAGTAATCGAAAGTTCCCCGCCAACAGACCGCGCTCTTTCATCCATGCTGAAAAGGCCCACTCCTGGAGATTGCCTTTTCATGTCAAACCCCTTCCCCTTGTCTTCAATCATCACCCGAACCACATCATCCATCTCTCTGACGATGACAGTGGCTTCTGCGACCTCTGCATATTTTCGGATATTCGTTAATGCTTCTTGAATAATCCGGTATATCGTAAGCTCAATACTGATATCAAGGCGACGGTTTAGTACACAATCAAAATAAACATCGATATGGTAATGGTCTGAATATCGGGATAAATAGGATCGGATGGCTGGCACTAAACCAAGGTCATCTAACACTGACGGCCGCAGTTCCCAGGATATTTCACGGATTTCTTCGATTAATTGGGTCGCTTCGTTTTGCATCTGCGAAAGAAGTGGATGATCCATTTCAGAAAGCAACCGATTAATGGTAATAAGGTGGCTATATAGGTTTTGACCGATTCCATCATGCAAATTTCGGGAAAGGCGCTTTCGTTCCTCTTCCTGTACATCAATGATAGTCCCCATCATTTTCTGTAATTCCTGCTCAACACGCTTTCTTTCTGAAATTTCATAGCGAATCGCAAGATATTGGTACGGCTTCCCTTTTTCGTTTAGAAACGGAACAATTGTTGTATCAACCCAATAATAGGTCCCATCCTTGGCAAGATTACAAATTTCGCCTTTCCAAACCTTCCCCGAACCAATTGTTCTCCACATCTCTTTGAAAAAGCTTCCAGAATGGAGCCCCGAACTTATGACCCGATGGTCCTGTCCCAAAAGTTCTTCCCGTGAATATTTGGAGATATGACAAAATTGATCGTTCACATATGTAATAGTGCCCCGCGAATTCGTGATGGCGACAATCGAGGATGCATCAAGAGCAAATTTATAATCCATTAGTTCATTTTTGGTTTGCTGAATATCTATATCCATTTCCGTCCCCCGCATTACAGTAAATGCTCTTTTAGAATTTGTTCTAAGGATTGTGCAGAATCCTTTACCACTTCCTGCTCCTCTTCGGTAAAGGAATATTTCTCCCTTTTTCCCACGAGCAGTACCCCTTTGGGAACAGCATTAAAAAATAAAGGAACTGCATAGGAGGCCACAAGTTTTTCGGCAAGAGCAATTGGATAATCCGTCACTTTCCCCAAAATATCATGAGGAAAGTTTGTCATCATCATCGGGCTGCCACTTGAAATCACTTTTCCGGCAATTCCTTTCCCAAAACGAACGGTTATTCTTTTGTATTTATCATTCAGATTTCCGGCGGCATAATGCCATCTTACATCAGGTCCTGATTCATTTTGGATCGCAAGAGCGACAAATTCACTATGAACAGCGGCCATTACCCCACTGCATAAATTCGTAACCGCTTGAATTTCCTTAATCGCTATCATCTAAGGTGATACTCCTTAAATTCCATAACCTAGTAACCCCTTTTTAACGGCATATTCCACCAACTCGGGCCGGGTTTTCATCTGCAGTTTTTCCATCAAATTTCCTTTATGGGTTTCAACCGTTTTCACACTAATCACTAACTGCTCCGCTATTTCCTTATTAGAATAACCTTTAGCGATCAATGTCAAAACTTCCTTTTCACGATCAGATAAGAGGTTATACATATCACTGCCATCTTGTTTAAGACTTCCCAAATATTCTTCCATCAACCGCTTTTGTGCTGATGGATGAAGATAAGCATCCCCTGCCGCAACTGACTCGATAGCGGCCATTAATTCATCGTGTGGAGCGCTTTTTAATATACAGCCAGATGCCCCGCCTTGAATGGCACGGAATAAATATTCTTCGTCATCATGCATCGTGAGAATTAATATATTGATCTCCGGTTTTAACTTTTTAAGTTCTGTAGTTGCTGACAATCCATCTTTTCCATGAGGCATACTTAAATCCATAACCACAACATCAGGCCCCAGCTTCAATGCTTTTTTAATTCCTTCATTACCTTCGGAGGCTTCCCCGACAACTTCCATCTCGGGATTTGTATGCAGCAGCATTCTTAACCCGCTTCTAACAACAGCATGGTCATCAACCAGTAGGATTTTTATCACTTTTTAACTCTCCTTTAATTCCTATAACGGTAGAGATAGCTCAATAGATGTTCCTTCTCCTATTTTAGATGATATCGTGCACTGTCCGCCAGTTAGATGCATTCTTTCCATCATGGCTGCAAGGCCATAAGAATGATGGTTTTCAATATGCTCTTCTACTTGAAACCCTTTCCCGAAGTCTTGAATGGTGATAGTTAATTCTTCTTTATTCCAGACAAAGTATATTTTCACATTCGATGTATCTGCATATTTCGCAATATTCGCAAGCGCTTCCTGACAGACACGAAAGACGGCGATTCTGTTCTGTTCAGGTATCAATTTTTCTTCACCCGTTGATTCTAAATCAACTAGAATGCCAAATGTTGAGGTATATAATTTAATATAACTTTTTACTGCAGGAAGTAAACCAAGAGTGGTTAGGGCAGGTGGATGCAATTCAACAGACAGCAGCCTAATTTCCTGAATCGTCTTTTCTATTAGGGATTCCATTTCTCGAACATATTTTTTCAATTGTTGTTCTTTTATAGCTGACTCAACAACCTGCAAACCAGTTAGAATACTGTATAGATTTTGTCCGACACCTTCGTGAAGCTCCAAGGCAATTCGCTTAATTTCTTCCTCTTGGGATTGAATAATATAAGAGCTAATCTGCTGCTTTACATGTAAATCTTCCATTTTACACCCCCTTTAGTAAGAAAAGCGCAAGCGCCCTGGTCAGCGGCGTATGGCCTGGAGGGCTCCAACTGAGATAAAGGAAACACGGAGAGCGGAGCGCATCCGTGCTTGACTTATCGTAGGGCGGAGCGCGAAGGACACTAGCCGCTAGGGCGCTGGAGCTAGACAATTCTAGAAGTCGATATTTATACTTTCTTATCTTTTTAAAAAAAAGGCAGGTTCTTAATTAAAAGACCTGAACCTTTTTTGAAAAGCCGCAGCGCCTAGACGCTTACGCTTTTCTTACCTTATAGGTTAAACCACTTTCGGGATCTGATGCAGACCATTGATCTTCCATTTTTATTACACGACTTGCACGGGGCACAGCAAGAAAATTAAGATGATCAAAATAGAATCGAATATGGGTGCTGTCAGGACAAAGCTGGATCTTTTTCACCGTTTTCTTCACAGCCGGCGCCTGGTCACCGCCTTCTTCATCATGAATGAAAATTTCTACCTCCACACCGGCAAATTGATTTACATCTTCTACATTAATGAGTTCCACAGCTGTTACATCCTCTCTTAGCGGGATAGATGAACATTTTATAGCCCTGTAAATACTCCCAAAACTTCTCTTCTGCATTCTCCTCGATGAACTGGATGGTTTCTTCCTCAGAACCCCAGTCACTCATCCCTTTTATTTCAGCCACAACCATTTCAGCACCATCGATGGTCTGTTTTTCTTCTAAAAACCAGTTCAAGCGTTTTTTTGCAAAGATCTGTTTTAATAATTCATCAATTTCCGCTTCAAAGCCGCCTATTTCCGGTCTTACAAAACAAAAATCGATATAGGTTTCACTAGTCATGGACATTCACACCTTTTTTATAAATAAGGAAGGCGATTGGAAACAAAATAATGTTGATGACCGCAGCTATGATTACGTTTGTTACATGTTCATAAAAGTATTGATGAACCATATATTGTGTAAAAATAATGTTTAACATTAGAACCGCAAGTAAGAGGGCCACAGGTAGGTAACTACGCTTCATAACGCTTCACCCCCACGGCATAAACTGCTCCGTTTTCTACCTTCACATGAATTTCAGGGAGCGGCCGTCTAGGAGGGCCGGCAATTGGTGCACCCGTTTCTACATCGAACTTGCCGTGATGACATGGGCAAAGCATTTCACCCTCATCCTTTTTCCAAAAAACCGGGCAGCGAAGATGGGTGCAAGCATTTTGATAGGCCACGTATTTCTTCTCAGAAAGTCGAATTAAAATGGCACTGTCATGCTCCCCAGGGAAAGCAAAGTCAACAGCATCCCCAACAGGTAAAGCACTAACATCCGTGATCTTTTGTTTCGGATATTTTTTATCTTCAAGCCCATTTAATTCCTTTGCAGCCAACACACCCCATGGAAGGGAGGAAACCGCAAATACTCCCGCTGCACCAACCAAGGTTTTCATGAAGCCGCGTCGATCCAATTTTCTTTCATTATTGCGATTGATATTATGTGTATAGTTATCTTCATTAAACGGGATTTTATTATTTTTATCTGTCATGTTAATCCCCCCTAGAACAATTTTGTGACACCCTGCAGGATTCCAGGGAGATTCACTTTAACGTTAGTTTCGCCTTCTAAATAAGGCATACTTGTTACCCATTTACCATTATCAAGATTAAATTGCTTTTGTTTCGCTTCAATTTCATCATCTGTTAACCATTGAAGTGTATTGGAAGGACAAACACTCGCACACATTGGTGGAATGCCATCCTTTGTCCGGTCGATACAGAGGTCACACTTATACATTAAATTTTGCTCTGTATCAAACTTCGGTATACCGTACGGACAAGCAATCGTACAGTTTTGACAGCCGATACACTTTTCCACAAGTGCCGAAAGAACAGCACCTGTTTCGTGAATTTGAATGGCCTGCGCCGGACAGCTTCGTGCACAAGCAGGATTCACGCAGTGAAGGCACATAAGAGGCATGGTTTGACGGTTAACAAGTGGGTTAACGTCGTAAACATAGTTACGGTTACGTTCCTCATGTCCACCGCACTGTGTACAAGCCGCCAAACAAGAGCGGCACCCTATACAGTTTTCAAGTTCTAAATAAAGCCTCTTTTTCATTTACTGCACCTTCTTCATTTCTAGTTTTTCAATCTGCGCGGCACAAGCCTTGAATTCCGGCATCCGAGACATGGGGTCTAGAGCTGCAATTGTTAAGAGATTAATAGATTTATCGTGACCAAAATGGTATGGCACAAATACGGTATCTTTTCGAATGGCTTCTGTGATTTTCACTTTATATTCAGCTTCGCCTCTGCGTGTATAAAGGCGGACATATTCTTCATGATCAATATTGTATTTAGCAGCTGTTTCCGGATGTACCTCTACATATGGCTCAGGGCACATATCACGTAAAAATTGAATGCGGCGTGTTTGGTTTCCAGATAAATAGTGGTAAACCACGCGTCCTGTTGTTAAACGTAATGGATATTTTTCATCCGGTTCTTCTGCCGGCGGGCGGTACGGAAGGGCACATATTTTTGCCTTTCCATCCGGATGATAGAACTTTTTATCCAAGAACATATGCGGTGTCCCTTCGTCAGCTTCATCCTTACAAGGCCAGAACACTCCGTCTTGCTTGTCAATTTTATCCCATGTAGCACCATAGTAATCGGCATAACCGCCTTTTGAAGCTAAGCGGAATTCATCCGCAACATCCCTTGCTGTTTTCAAATGAGAGAAATACTTTCCTCTGCCAAGGTATTCTGCAAGCTCTGCTTGAATCTGCCAATCAGGCTTGGATTCGCCAAGCGGCTCTTGGGCTTTATTAATTTTAATAATCCGTCCTTCTAGGTTTGTTACTGTTCCTTCATCTTCTGACCATGTAACGGTTGGAAGAACGACATCGGCAAATTCCGCTGATTCTGATAGGTAGAAGTCTGCACAAACCATGAAATCCAAGCCCTTCATTGCTTTACGGACGAAGTTTAAGTTTGGTGCGGATACTGCTGGATTTGAACAAAGTAAATACAATCCTCGGATGGTTTTTTCCTCCATCAATTCGAACATTTCATAGGCTGAAACACCTGGCTGTGGCATCTCTTCTGGCGTAATTCCCCAAACCTGACACACTTCTTCCACATGTTTCGGATTCGTTAGTTTACGATAGCCTGGCAGTAAGTCAGATTTCTGACCATGTTCACGGCCGCCTTGGCCATTACCTTGACCGGTAAAAGTGGCAACACCTGATTTTGGACGGCCAATTTTTCCAGTGACTAATGCCATGTTGGTATAAGCCGATACATTGTCGACCCCTTTATGCTGCTGCTCGATCCCACGGGCAAACATGACAACGGCATTTGGTGCCTTTCCATAAATTTCTGCGGCGCGAATAATTTTTTCAGGATCAACGCCAGTAATTTCACTTGTATATTCAGGAGTAAATTCTTTCACCAATTCTTTTGTTTCCTCAAAACCATTTGTGTGGTTGTTAACAAATTCTTCATTGGCATAGCCGTTTTGAATCAGTAAATTTAAGATTCCATTTGCAAGAGCTAGGTCTGTTCCCGGTCTTAAATCCAAGTGGACATCTGCTCTTCTTGCAATTGGAGTTTCGCGAGGATCGGCAACGATTAAGTATCCGCCTCTTTCCTGTACTGCCCAAACACGGAACATGGAAGTTGGGTGACATTCAGCCGTATTACTACCAGCGATAAACAAGCAATCTGTTTCATGAAGGTCTGTCCATGGCAGTGTTGATCCACGGTCTACACCGAAAGAACGGAGGAAGCCACCAGCTGCACTTGACATACAGAAACGGCCGTTATAGTCGATATAGCGTGTTTGCATGGCTACCCGGGCGAACTTACCTGTTAAGTAACATTTTTCATTTGTCATCGATACACCACTGAATACTGATAAACTATCTTTTCCGTATTTTCCTTGAAGCTCTGCAAACTTTTTAGCTATTAAGCTGTAGGCTTCATCCCATGTGGCTTCACGGAATCCTTCTTTTGTCCCTTTAAGGGAGGCATCATCACGGATTAATGGTTTTAAGATGCGATCATTATGGTTCGTCTGCTGGTAAGCGGTAACCCCTTTCGGACACATTTTACCGACTGTTACCGGCCAGTCATAACGAGGCTCAACACCAATAATTTTATTTGTCTTTGTATTAACACGTAAATTCATCCCACATTGCATCCCGCAATAGCTGCAGTGTGTTTTTACAAGAGTTTCATTTGGATGACGTACATTTTCGATTTCTTTAAAAAACTTATCCCTTTGCATTCTGGTTTGCCTCCTTGACTTTCACTTGATGCGTTGCGAATCCTGAGAATCTGGAAATCCGGTACTTTCTGCGGCATGGCAGGCATAATTCAGCAAGGTTAAAACCATCTTGCATATTAAAATCGATCTCATTGACACCTAATACTTGAATGACATCATTTGATTGTTCAACAGACACGAAATGGTTGCCGCATACTTTACATTCTTTCATATGTTGTTCTCCATAATGTTCACGATAATTTCTTGCAAAAACACTCATTGGACGGAAAGGAATGTGCGCAAGCTTTCCGAATGGTAAATAAATCAACGTCACAATGACGGAAAATTGGTGGATAAGTGACATTTGCGGCTGCATCCAGCCATGTAACACGATGTTCTGGAAAGTGAGTAAAAGACCAGTAATCGAAATGAATAGTAACAGGTAAAGTGGTAAGAAGTCATACATGAATTTTTGTTCTGCTCTGGCCTGCATGTTTTTCAAACGGCGGTAAAGTGCCATTGCCACGCCTGCCGTAACCATGATTGCGGCAATATTTAAAGCATTATAGGATAACCAAGCAATGATTCCTTCTGCTTTTACATGCATAACATTCATTCCAAATAACACGATGGTATAGTAGCCATTATCCTCCATTGTAAAGTACATCCAGCTGAACACGAGCGGGAAAGTAACTAAACATGCAAGCACACAGCCCCAGCCGATTAGGATATGCTGTACCCAACGGTAAATTCCGCGATTGCGGATGAAATCGTAAATTGCTAAATGATTGACTGCTGTTTTTGGCGTGCTTTTTCTAAAAAGCAGCTTTAACCCTTTTTTTATAAAAAGTTTGGTTGGCGGCCTTTCGCCCCAGGCAATAAAGCGGTAAAAGAACCCGCCAATAAAAACGATGGTCCCAACCATATATCCATATAAATTCAAGTCGACATGGGTAAACATTCTGGTTCCGATAAAAGTTAAGATTAGTAGTCCGACAACAGCTAGAAACATTGATTTCGCAAAATGGGATGCAAACGCATCATTAACAGAGCTTCTCGGTTTTTTGGTCGTAGAAATAGTTGACTCCATTTTCTTGATCCTCCCTAAAAAAAATAACACATCCGTTTTCTTACCTTTATTGTAAGAAAAACAGAAGTGTTATCTATATAGGGGAACTCCCCCATCATCGGGGAAAAAAACCCTTAGAAATATTATTTTAGACAAATGTTTGACACAATTAGAGAAGCGCAAGCGCCCTGTTCAGCGGCGTATAGCCTGGAGCGCTCCAACTGAGATAAAGGAAACACGATGAGCCGGAGGCGAATCGATGTTGACTTATCGTAGGGCGGAGAGCGAAGGACACTAGCCACTAGGGCGCTTGCGCTAGACCATTCTCAAAGTCGATATTATACCTTCTTATCTCTTTAGAAAAGCGCAAGCGCCCTGTTCAGCGGCGTATGGCCTGGAGCGCTCCAACTGAGATAAAGGAAACACGATGAGCCGGAGGCGAATCGATGTTGACTTATCGTAGGGCGGAGAGCGAAGGACACTAGCCGCTAGGGCGCTTGCGCTAGACCATTCTCAAAGTCGATATTATACCTTCTTATCTCTTTAGAAAAGCGCAAGCGCCCTTTTACCTTTTTAGGTATTTTTTTCGCCATGAATTCAAAAGCAATAGTAAGAAGAAGCCGACTTGGAGTGTAAAAACCACTGCATCCCAGAAGACAAGGCTTGTTGGTGATTGTAAATATCCCGGAAGTAGTATTTTTGCCGCATGAATTATTTCAGGAATATAATACTTTGCATATAGGAAAATCGTTAATCCTACCCCAACAACACAGAAAATGGAGTAAAAGAAAATCGTCCTTCTTTCGCTTTCAAATTCAACCTCATCATTGGCGCTAAATTTAAGAAATGGAAACCATTTGCGAATGGTCTGATTCGCATTTTCTATCAAATTGTAACACCCGGATACATTTTCAAAGACAAAATATAGATCCGTTTTCATATAAATGCAGCATTGAAATACAATTCTCGTAAATATATCAAATACAGCAAGTGTCGTTAAACTGAGTGAAATCCCATTTGGAAAAATTAATTGACAAATTAGGGCAATAAAAAGAATGACAGTATCAAAGCAAAGACCTGCTAAAAATAACACATTCCTATCCTTAGAGGGTAATCTCCAAATCGATGACATATCCGTTTCAAAGACAACAAAAAATAACCGATGACCAATCCCCAATTTGGTTGGAAGATTGTGAGCTCTCATGGCCAAAATATGCCCAAACTCGTGGATAAGCACCAAAATAAAGGAAATCGTCATCCATACAACCACATTTAATACCATAATATCAAAAACGAAAATATCTTTATAATGAGGAAATAAGGAAGGCTTGACAATGACAAGAATAATATTTACTACAAACAGGGATAGATACAAAAGATACGAAATCTTATTAAAGAAGAATTTTCCG
Organism: Neobacillus sp. OS1-2; assembly: GCF_030915505.1. Taxonomy (GTDB): domain Bacteria; phylum Bacillota; class Bacilli; order Bacillales; family Cytobacillaceae; genus Neobacillus. The sequence continues at coordinate 2,912,729 of NZ_CP133265.1, read as the reverse complement.
ACCTTTGGAGAAATGGACGAAAACCCCAAGCGTTCCTTTTGCTGAACCTGTCGTTCAACTTTTACACCATCAATTTCCTCTATCAATTGCAATTCCAATAAATGTTCAGCAAAATCGAGAAGATCAACGTCGTCATTCGGATATTTATCTTTAAGCTTTTTCTCAATATCACCTAAATGCTTACCAACACCTATTAAATTTATCGCTTCAATACAAACTTCTGGCATTTCATAGAATTCACCAGAATCTATATCTTCAATAATATAATTTTTTTTATCTTTACGAATATTAAGTGGGGTTAATAATAGATTTGAATCGAGTGTAATGGTCATTATAACACCCTTTAACTTATAGTTTTTTCATTATAAAGAAGGATGCTTAGCTTTTTTGCTAGCATCCCTCTCTCTTTTATATTATCCCTACAAAAGGACACCACCAGCAGGTTGCTTTTACTTTCTTTAACTTGCGAATTTTCATAATTCCACCTCCTTTGGAAATTCCCATTGTTTTGTCCATGGATAATTTTTATGAAATTCAATCCAAGCTGGGAATACTTTTATAAATTCATCCACTAAGATTGGATCAAATTGGGAACCCTTACCTTCAATTATACGTTGATAAGCTTCTTCAACTGGCAATGCAGATCTATACGAACGTGATGATGTCATAGCATCAAAAGCATCTGCAATGGAGGTAACTCTTGCAAGCAAAGGGATTTCTTCTCCTTTTAATTGATCAGGATATCCCTTCCCGTCCCAACGCTCATGATGGGAACGAATGACACAAATACAATCCTTGATTCCTTCAACATTTTTAACAGCTTCGGCGCCTACACCAGGATGTGATTTAATTATTTCAAATTCCTCATTTGTAAGCTTTCCAGGTTTCATTAATATGTGATCAGGAATATGAACTTTCCCGATATCATGTAACAGACAGGAATAAAAAAAAGACTTTTGTTCTTCTTTAGAAAACTTATCAATTTCTTTTGCTAATAACACCGCGTAGTTGGCAACCCTTTCACTGTGTCCCCTTGTGTACGGATCCTTAAGTTCCAAGGTAGCAATTACTCCCTTTACAATTCCCTCCAACTGATTATCATAAGAAATCTTAATCGATCGGACATAACCTTGAAAACGAACTAGTAAAAAGAATGACATACAAGATAAAACAGTAAATAATATAATCGGAAGTATAAGATAGGAGTTATTTAAAATAATTGCAGTTAAAGAATATTTTGTAATTATTCCCAAACTCACTAACCAAAAGTATCTTGAATTTAGGAAAATGGGTAATGTAAAAATCAAAAATACTTCTACCACATTCCCACTGGTATAGGTTGTTTGACTTCCATAAAAAGATATAATATCAATAGTAAAAGCAGTTAATAAATAGCTAATAAAAAAAACGTATTTAATAATAAATTGCTTTTTCCTCTTATTTATATAGAAGACAACTGGAATCATAATAGCTAAAACAATATAGTTGATATACCAAAGATTACTAGGTAATCCACCTTCCTCATGCTTAACATGTACTGGTAAAAAATAATAATAGAAGAAATCATAGCCTACTAAAATAATATAAAAAATTGAAAGAAACCATTTGATAGTTCGTTGCTCTTCATGTGGTAACATATAAACCTCCAAGTGCGTCTTACATACACTTCTGACAAATTTCACTAAATTTAATATTCTTTTCATCACCGTCAACAAATTCTTTTAAAATCCCGTATTCCACTACATTATATATCAAGGGAAAAGTTGTTGATACAATTTATTTTGATGTATTTTATTTAATTGGAGAACTATTCATTTATACTTTATCCCTGATATATTGGTAACATTACCTTAACCTTTGTTCCTATTCCAATCTCACTTTCTATTTTCAACTCTCCATTATGATCCTTGATAATTTGGTTGGTAACCAATAACCCAAGACCGGTTCCATCTTTTTTTGTTGTAAAAAATGGTTCACCTAAATTTGGAAGGCTTTCTTCAGCAATCCCATAGCCTTCATCCTGAATGGAAATATATATTTTACGGTCCTCAACACATTTTACAAGAACCTGTATCTTTCCTCCTTCAGGCATAGATTCAATGGCATTCTTGATTAAATTTAGAAAGACCTGTTTAAGTCGCTTCTCATCACATTCAAGTGGAGGGATTGAATCTGCCATTGTCGTCTCAAACGCGATTCCTTGTCTTTCAGCCTGATGCTTTGTAATTGAATGTGTATAGGTTATTATTTCTTCAATATGGGCACTTTCAAATTTTATTCCTTTTGGTTTCCCAAGATACATTAGATCATCAACAATGGAATTGATCCGATCAATTTCTTCAATCATGATTGGATAAAACTGATTCCCATCCGGATTTCTTTCCTGCTGCAGCTGTGTAAAACCCTTTAATGAAGAAAGGGGATTACGAATTTCATGCCCAATGGCCGCAGCCATTTGACCAATTAATGCAAACTTCTCTTTTTTACGAAGTTCTTCATTGACATTCATAATTGATTTAATATAAGAGTTAAAGCGAGTTAAAATTATATACGCAATTAAAGTAAAAATTAAATAGGTTACAGCTGGAACTAACGTCCAGGTGTCTTGCAGAATTAATCCAAAAAATAGATCCTTGGATATTATCCCTACCGATACAATCCAATAGTATTTTTTATTCACAAAAACAGGAGAAAAAAGTATAAATAAAACTTCTACTATATTCCCGGTGTCAAAATGCTTGTTTGTCCCCCAATACCTTAACAAATTATCAATTAAATCGATAAAAAGATAGCTATTAATATATATATACTTTACTATGTAAACATTTTTCTTTTTAAGAAAAAAAATTGCGACTGATAAAACAAAAAGAAAGAGGATGTAATACCATATTCCTAACCCATCCCTGTGAAAATCCGTTTCCCCCTAAGGATATACGGCATAAGATAGTAATAGAAAACATCCCATACAAAAAAAATGACATTAAACAACCATAAAAATAACTTAATCGCCTTTTTCTCTTCATATATTAATTGAGGACTAATGGTACCTTCCTTCATGTAAATAGCTCCCTTGACTCAGTTATGCATTTAAGTTGTCTGAAAAGTTTTAATAATTGTATTCTCTCCTACTATCTTACCATCTTTCACGCTAAAAATGACAATAAAAACAAAAAAACTACGAATTTCGACACATTTCGCTATTAATCTACAAAAAGGAACTCCCTATTATTGGAAGTCCCCTACTGTTTTTCATAATAAAACGGATTGTTTTGCACCGGAATCCAAGATTTAGTTTGCTCAAGCATGCCTGCTAGTGTAAATAACAGATCCTCTCTCCCTCTTGCAGCCATGAATTGAACCCCTACCGGGAGTCCATTCGCAGTTAGATGAATAGGAATAGTCATGGCGGGCTGCCCCGTTAAATTGGCTAGTTGGGTAAAAGGTGTTCTTTTTAAATTATTCTCTGCCACTTGTTCAACAGTTCCTACCTTTTTCAAAAGGCCACCAAGGCCCAGCTTTCCTGTCACCTGCATGGCCAGTTTTTCAGATTTACTTGGCTCAAGCTCGCCAATTGTCGCTGGGGGAAACGCTGTTGTTGGTGTCAGATAAAAATCATAAGTTTCATGAAATTGCTCCATCGCAATGGCCGCTTTATCCCATTCCCTTACACTTAACACAAAGGCTTCCGCAGATGTTGCCTTTCCAACTAAACCTAAAATCCACGTTGTTGCTTCGACATCACTCATGATAGCTTTTCTTCCAAGAACTGTTTCAAGTTCGGTTATCGCGGCAGCCACTTCCCCAAAATACATTGTCAAATAGCTTTTAAGAATGTTCCTGCCATTTACAGGTGCCTCTACTTCCACTACGTGATGGCCCAACGATTCCAGGAGCTTTGCGGTTTTCATCACTGCTTGCTTACACTCATGATGGACTTCTGTTCCAAGCGGCGATTGAACAGAAAAGGCAATCTTATATTTTTTTCCCGATGGTGTTTGGCTTTGTTGAAGATATGAGCCATGAAAAGGCGGTATATGGAAGGCAGCAGCTTTTTCAAATACACTTATTTCATCCAGCATGGCTGCACTGTCTCGTACCGAGCGAGATAAGATATGATCAACAGAGGCTCCTTGCCATAGCCTGCCATAATTCGGTCCAACTGGTGTTCGGCCTCTTGTTGGCTTCAATCCAAAGAGTCCGCAATAGGCACCGGGTATACGTATCGAACCACCACCATCATTTGCTCCGGCAATTGGCACCATGCCGCTGGCAACAGCCGCGGCCGAGCCACCGCTTGAACCACCGGGAGTATGATTTAGATTCCAGGGATTTCTGGTTGGGCCATAGAAAGCAGGTTCGGTAATTCCCATCAAGGCAAACTCAGGAACATTGGTTTGGGCTACAAACAACGCTCCTGTCAGCCGCACCTGTTTCACATATTCAGAATCAGCCTTTGCTATGTAGCCCTGAAATGCCTTCGAGCCAGAAGTGATTTTTTCTCCTTCTATCTCTTGAGCAATGTCCTTTAAGAGCATGGGTACACCTGCAAACGTCCCATTTAAGTCGATAGTCTCCGCTTCTTTTTCTACCTTTTGATAAAATTTATTAATGACCGCATTCAACTTCGGGTTTTGCTGCTCAATTGTATGAATTGCTTCTGTCAGGATCTCCTTTGGTTGTAGTTCTTTCTTTTTAATTAATTCCGCAAGTCCCATACCGTCATAACGTTTATAATCAAACCCTTCCATCCAGCAACTCCCCCTTCCATCATTTATACATACTACTTCTATTAGGGATTCTGTTTTTCCTTTTTCCTGAGATTCATTCCAGTGAGATTATAAAAGTTGTGGTGAACCATTGACAAAACGCAAAAAGTCCTGTAACATTGGTATTTGTGCTTCACATTATAGTAACTTGTAATAGATAAGATAACGCAATGTAGGAATTCTTTTCTGGCATTCTGCTTATGTTTTAAAATAAAAACTTATTCACACTGGATCGGCTTCGGAGCCGTTAGGATGTAAGAGAGGTAGGGCTTACGTCGTTTAGGTATAAAACCATCAGGTGGAAGAATAACCGCGGCAAACTTGTTTTTATGAACAATTACAATAAAGTAAATTTTTACCTTGCGATGGGATGAAGGATAGACACAACCATTCACAAGTTACGATATGGATTCTACTGAATCAAAAAGCTAAGAAGGCAGAGGGAAATCCCTCTGCCTTCGTCCAATTTATTTTTCAATAACAATCGCTTGCTTCCCCATTTGCTCCCAGGCTTTAATAAAATTCTCACGGTTTACCTTTTTGTTTTTCTCCCCATATGGATCATTTACATAAATATAGTTTTCATCGTATCCGGTAATGGCTACACTATGCTCACTAAAGGTAATATCAATTTTCCCCTGCGGTGTATCCCATGTTTGGAATACTGAAACTGGTGCAAAGCTAGTGGTTGTAATAATCCACACTGGCAGTCCTTGCCCTACTTTTTTTAATATCTCTTCAAAGGAATGATTCGTTAAATTAACAGCTTTGTCACCAACATATTTTTTTGCCAGTTTTAATACCGGTTCATTGTAAACTCCAAGTCCAGGGCCATTAGCCATATCCCCCACAAATCCGGCATGAGGATTTCCCTTTTCCCGTTACCATATGTAAAGGGGACTGTGTTAATTTTTTGCGCTAACTCATTTTTTGTTACCGTTACCCCATGATAATTTAGAATCATCGCTAAGCTTGTTACTTCACAGCCATTGTATAGCTTTGGGGAATCCATTTGATTCAAAAGGGGTACATCCAGCACTAGTTGATCCGGAATAACTGGTTCAGGTGCATTTTCCATTTTTCTAATAGGTTCAGCTACATCCTCAATGAAACCATTACTTGCGGCTTGTAGTTTTGACACCACTTTTGTTGACTCTGATTGAAGGGTATTCTTTATTTGATTGACATCCTGCCAATTAAATTCTTCCGTTTGTATCATTTTTACACCAATCCATAGGATGACTATTAAAATAATACTAAATAACATTTTTCTCATAAATTAGCTTACCGTTCCTTGTTGAATTTTTCCAGGACAATTCGATAGATTTATATATACTATAATATAACCATAACAAATAGAACGAACACGATAAAGGAAAAAACATTTCCAAATGTATCGTACCTTTCGTTTCTTAACTTTAACTTAAAAAACCCTTCTAGCGTTATCTAGAAGGATTTTTAGTTCTTGCTTTATTTTGATTCATTTTTCGAATCACTTGATTGATAACCTCTGAAAAGACTAGTCCAAAAGCAATTGCACCGGCAATCATAAACACTTTTGCTGCTAAACCAATGGCTGTATTATAATCATTTTCAACAAAGCTTCGCATTGCATTATAGGCTAACCCGCCTGGCACTAAAGGAATGATTCCTGAGACGCTAAAAATAATGACGGGTGTTTTATAAAACTTAGCTAATTCTTGACTAATGACCGCGATAAAGATGGTAGCTGCCAGCGTTGCTAAAATGGCATCGTCTAAATAGCCTTCAAGAAGAAAATAAACCAGCCAACCGCCCATGCCGATTAAACCACATTTCACCAATGTTTCTTTCGGGGCATTAAAAATAATTCCAAAAGCACCTGTTGCAATAAAGCTTGTTAGTAACTGGCCCAATATCGCCACCTTACATCCACCCTGCCTTTATAAAAATGATAATACGACTGCAATTCCCGTCCCAATAGCGAAGGCCGTCAAAAATGCTTCCGCACCCTTAGATAAACCTGAAACCAAATGCCCCGCCATTAAATCTCTGATCGCATTTGTCACCAAAAGTCCTGGTACAAGGGTCATAACAGAACCGATAATTATTTTATCCAACTGCTGACCGATCCCCGTCCATACAAATAAAAAGGAGACTAAGCCAATGACAAAGGATGCTAAAAATTCCGAGAAAAACTTAATCGGGACAAAGCGATGGAAATGGACAAAGCTATAAAATCCCGCTCCACCCGCGATCATTGCCGGAATAAAATCATTCCAGCCACCCTTAAACATAATCATGAAACAGCCGCTTGCTAATGAGGCAGCGGCCACTTGAATTTTTAAGGGAAAAGTAACAACTAATGAATCAATTTCCTTTAACTGTTGCCATGCCTCTTTCAGAGTAACTTCGCCACCACTTATACTCCTAGAGATACTATTTACCATGGCCACCTTTTTCAGGTCTGTGGAACGCTCTGAAATTCGAATAAGCTTGGTCCTGGTTGGCCCTGTACTTTCTGCCGAAAAGATGATCCCTGTTGGCGTTACATAGCTATGGGTATTTTCAATACCGAAGGCAGCCGCAATCCGCATCATCGTATCTTCCACACGGTATGTTTCCCCGCCGCTTTGAAGCATAATTTTACCCGCAAGTAAGCAAACCTCAATCACTTCGGATGTTGTTGTTTCAACTTGTTTTGTCATCTATTTTTCTCCACATGTTTTTACATTTGTTACTTAGTTTAAATCAAAACAAGCCCGTGAAGCAATTATTAATGTAATCACATTCAAGATGAATAAGGTACATCACCCATTTTCGGGGATTGTGTTAACTCAAAAAATCATCCGACCATAAGACCGGATGTTCGTCGTTAATGCGTTTATTTATTTTCTACGGAATGGCCGCCAAATTCATTTCTTAATGCAGCGACTACTTTTCCCGTGAAAGTATCTTCCTCAAGTGAGCGATATCTCATCATTAAGGCAAGGGCTGTCACCGGCATCGCGGTTTGCAGGTCAAGCGCTGTTTCAATTGTCCATTTACCTTCACCGGACGAATGCATAATCCCTTTAATTGACTCGAGCTTCGGATCCTTCGAAAAGGCGTTTTCCGTCAATTCCATCAGCCAAGAGCGAATGACGGAGCCATTATTCCAGACTTTTGCCACTTTTTCATAATCATAGTCAAAGTCACTTTTCTCCAATAATTCAAATCCTTCGGCAATGGCCTGCATCATTCCGTATTCTACTCCATTATGAACCATTTTTAAGAAGTGGCCACTGCCGCTTTGGCCGGCATATAAGTAGCCATTATCGACACTAATATCGCGGAAAATTGGCTCGATATGATCGAAAACGGACTTATCTCCCCCGATCATCATACAGGCTCCTTCTCTAGCACCTGCCATTCCACCGCTAGTACCCGCGTCAAAGAAATGTATTCCCTTTTCAGAAAGTTCCTTTCCTCTCCGAATAGAGTCTTTATAATGGGAATTACCTCCATCAATGACTATATCACCCGCAACGAGCAAACCCTTAAGTTCTTCGGTTACTTGTTCTGTTATAGCACCGGATGGAACCATCATCCAGATGATTTTCGGACTTGAAAGCTTTCCAACAAGTTCGGTAATCGACGCGGTACCTACAACGCCTTCCTCACTAATTTTTTTAACGGCTTCCTTATTTACATCGAATGCTAACACATGATGATCATGATCCATTAAATTAAGGGCCAAATTATAGCCCATTTTTCCTAACCCGATTAAACCAATGTTCATTTATAACACCCCTGAAAAATATTTTACTTCATTCACTTATTATAGGAAAAAATATTTCACAAATCAAATATAATTAGGAAAAAATATTTTTTTATTATCCATTCATGCTATACTAGTAATAAGACTAAAGTGAGAGGATATCATTTATGGCGCAGAACTGTTTGGGAAAAATACGATCCAATTATGCTCGGCTTAGTGAAAAGGAAAAAAAAGTCGCCGACTATATTTTGGAGAATCCTGAAAGAATGATTCACAATACTATTAATGAAGTAGCAGAAGACTTGAACGTCGCCGATGCTACCGTTTTTCGCTTTTGTAAGCGGATCGGCTTCAAGGGTTATCAGGCTATGAAAATTGCGCTAGCCTCCGAGATTATGAAGCCCATTCAGCAGATCTATGAAGAAATTGGTGAAAACGATACGGAAAAAACGGTCGCTGATAAGATTTTTCAATCAAATATCCGGACATTGGAAAATACCTTACACATTCTCGATGAAGCCTCCATAAAAAAAGCTGTTTCGTTGCTGATGCAAGCGAACCGGGTCGAATTTTATGGAACTGGCGGATCAAATGCTGTTGCAATAGACGCATTTCATAAGTTTGTACGGACAGGAATTAAAGCATTTGCGTTTATTGACTCCCATTTTCAACTCATGTCAGCTTCTCAGCTATGCGCCCAAGATGTAGCCGTAGTCATTTCCCATTCCGGGACAAATAAAGATACCCTAAATATAATAAAAATGGCAAAGAAAAATGGGGCAAAGACGATTGGGATTACAGGGTTTCCAAAATCGCCTATTTGCCAGTATTCGGATGTTGCACTCTTTACAAGTTCCGAAGAAACAGAATACCGTTCCGAAGCACTCTCTTCCAGGATCGCCCAGTTAAGCCTCATCGACGCACTGTATGTCAATATTATGGTGCTCAATAAAGAAAAAGCTAAACATTCACTCGAAAAAGTGAGAGAAGCCATATCAGATACGAGAATGTAGCCTATTCTGGATGGAAATAGGAAGGGCACGTTTAGGGTCCATAATTAAACCGTCTCCGTTTAACACGCAGACGGTTTTTTACTTTAACTTCCCCCTTCTAATTGGCGGGCAGGAGCCTTCCCTGAAATATCGACCGCTGCATTAGTTTTAAAAATCCCTCACTTTTCACGTAGTTAATGAAACACTGTCTTAAAGAAAAGGCTTTTGCTTTATTATTGGTTGAAATTTCGTTATGATAATATTTAGCATTCCGAAATATATTTTAGAAAGGAGTGTTAAAAAGATGAATCAGCAGGAAAGCGCAAAACGAAACTTACTGATTATGTGGTTTGCAAACTTCTTTGTTGCAGGAAGTATGACGATGGTTATGCCGTTCATTTCGTTGTACATTGAATCTTTTGGAGACTTTTCGGAAAAATATGTCCAGCATTGGTCAGGATTAACGTTTGCGATTACATTTGTTTCCGCCTTTCTTTTCTCACCAATATGGGGGAGAATTGGTGACCGTTATGGGAGGAAAAGGATTCTGATCTTTTGCGGTTTAGGGATGGCGTTATCGATTTTTCTAATGGGCTATGTCCATTCTGTTTGGCAACTATTTTTACTGCGATTTTTCATGGGATTCTTTTCGGGATTTATCCCAATGTCGCAAGCTTTCATTTCAACTCAAACACCGAAACAGATCGCCGGACGCGTTCTTGGTACATTGCAAACCGGCAGTATCACTGGATCGTTGTTAGGGCCGATGTTAGGCGGAATTTTGGCAGATACCCTTGGCTACTCCACTACCTTTAAGTGGACCTCCATTTCCATATTCATCTCTGCCCTGCTCGTCATCGCCACTAAAGAATTTCTGCTTGAAGCCAAAACGGGTGCCAAAACCCATTATTCAAGCAAGGAAGTATTGAAACATATTACTCGCAATCCAGTTTTGTTAACCGTGCTCCTTATTTCAGCACTTGTGCAAATTGCCCACTTTAGTATTCAACCAATTTTGTCCTTATTTGTTAGCGATTTGCACGGACCAGTAAATGTCGCCTTTTATTCTGGAATTGCTTTTTCTGCGGCAGGTCTAGGCAACCTCATGATGTCACGGAGATGGGGGAAAATTGCTGATAAGGTCGGCTATGTAAAGATATTAGTCATTCTACTTTTCTTGGCGGGCATTTTTTATCTGCCGGGTGCTGCGGTCACAAATTTTTGGCAGCTAGTGCTCATTCGGTTTACTCTTGGTGTCACGATTGGCGGGATAATCCCCGTGCGGATTGCCTATATCCGCCAGGAAGCACCGATTGCCATGCAAGGTGAGGTGCTTGGCTACAATACGAGTCTACGATTTCTTGGGAATATTTTCGGACCCATGTTGGGGGGATTTATCTCCGGTTCGTTTGGATTTTCCGCTGTCTTTATCAGCACAAGTGCGCTTTTAATCATTAGTGGGATTATCCTTTTTGTTTCCATGCACCGGCATCCAAAGTTAATAAAGCACACAGCATAACAGCATCGGAAAGTTCCGATGCTGTTTTTTTCTTATATCAATTGTCTCTCATAAACTTTTAAATTTGCATAAACCGCTTCTAATACAGGGACAGAAATCTGTTCTTTATGGGCAATTTTTAGCAAATAGCCGTGTAAATGGTCAGCCTCTACAAAAGCTAACTTTTCCATATCCCGCTGCATCGAGGATTTCATCGGATAGGCCAGACTATCAATTTGCTTCATTTGGAGCGTTTGGATGTTTTCGGGAAACGGTGCTCCTACACGTTTCATCACAGAAATAATTTCCGCTAAAAGCTTCTCTATTACCAGATAACCACTTTCTTCCTCACGAATTGGCCCAATGGGTGATCTCATTAATGTGGTAATTCCGGACATAGTAGCTATAAAAAGATATTTATTCCATAGATCCTGATTAATTGCTTCGCTTAAACGATAACCTACTTTTGTTCCGCTAAATGCCTCTTCAATCTTTACGATTCGTTCTGTCCGCTCACCATTACGTTCTCCAAAGACTAAATCATGTTTAGGGCTCGTTTGGATGACCTTTCCACCCTGATCAAGAGTTGTTTCGATAAAGCAAAGACCGCCTATGACCCGCTCTTCCCCAAATTCCTCAGCCAACTTATCAAAATGCACCATCCCATTTAACAAAGGCAGGATCACCGTTTCCTTGCTCACATACTGTCGGAAACTTTCTACCGCGCCATCAAAATGATATGCTTTTGTAGAAAGAATGATCAAATCAAAAGGGGTTGCCTCATCCCCAGCTAAAATTGTTTTTGGCTTAAGTGCTATATTCCCATGGATACTTTCAATAACAAGGCCGGTATCCTCAAGCTGGTTCCTTCTTCCCTCTCTTACTAAAAAAGTTACATCAACACCCTTTTCTAGTAAACGTCCGCCAAAATAACCCCCAACTGCACCTGCTCCAACAACTAATATTCTCAATTCATTCCCCCCTTTATAAATCTATTATAAGGGATAAAAATAAAAAAGCAGGAATATCCTGCCTTTTTATTTTCGAATTTGGTTTTGTCTTTTGCTAAAATCACATTCCTGGTAATAACTATTTTTCACTAAAATATTGGGACCGAGACAGGAAACCTCAGGACAATGGCAGCTTAATTCTTTTGCTATGGAAGAGGATTGCCAACTATCGTAGGCATCCAGAAGATTTGTCGTTTGGATATTGCCTAACGGTGGTGTGTCACCAAAATCGGTAACGATAATATCACCGTTAAAAATATTTACGTTTAACCGGGATCGGCCATCAGGATCATTTCGAAGGGTGACATTCTTGCTTTCATAAAGTCTTTTTAAAAGGTCTAAATCCTCTTGTTCACTACTGCAAGCATAGAACGGCAGTGTCCCAAACAGCATCCACACCTTTTTATCCCGTATATCTAGCAAGTGGTGGATTGCCCCCCTTATTTCCTCCAACGACAAGGTTTCTAAATTACTCGCGAAATCGCTAGGGTACATTGGATGAATCTCATGCCGCTGACAAAGCATTTCATCCACGATTTGCCTATGGATTTTTCCCAAATGAGGTAGAGTCCGTTTATTTAACATAGTTTCGGCAGATACCATTACACCAGCTTTAACCAGTTCGCGGCTATTTTCTATCATTCTTGTAAAATATTTTTCTCGCTGGCTGTAGTCCGGCTGACGCTCCATTCGTGCAAATCCACCCTCAACAAAATCATCGACCGTTCCCCAGTTATGAGAGATATGTAATACATCCAAGTATGGAACGATCTCCTCATACCTAGCTAAATCAAGGGTTAAATTGGAGTTTATTTGCGTCCGAACCCCACGGTCATGGGCATATTTTAAAATCGGCACAACATAATTTTTCACAGAGGATAATGATAACATTGGCTCCCCGCCTGTAATACTTAAAGAACGGAGAGCAGGGATTTCTTCAAGTCTTTGAAGTAATAATTCTAATGGAAGTGCTTCTGGATCCTTTGTCTGCAACGTATACCCTACCGCACAATGTTCACACCGCATATTACAAAGCGTTGTCGTCGTGAATTCAATGTTGGTTAGCATAGGCTTTCCATATTCCTCGATATCTAAATAGGCTTCCCACGGGTCATATTGTGGTGTAATACTTCTCATTTTCAACATTTTGAACTCCTTAAAAATCAGTCTTAACAAAACCTTTTTATTATAGCTGATTCCTGGACAAATGTGCTAATTTCAACCATTACAATAGTTTATGTTTACGAAATATCCTTTATTGCTAATAAGGAAAATCCCCCCATCCATACATATCTCACCACTTTTTGTAAAAAAATAAATGGATACACGAATGCTGGTTGAAATGGTGGTTATGTCAATTGGAAATGCAGCCTTTAGAGGAAGTGGAAAAACTTGCTTTAAAAAAGATGAAAATATTTCGACAAAGTATCCTGCGTTATATCTTACGGGCAATGCTTGCCAGTATGTTTATTGGATTTGGTGTTATTGTTGCATTTAAAACAGGAAATTTCTTTTACCTTGATCACTCTCCATTCGCCTATCCAATGGCTGCTTTCACCTTCGGGGCGGCGATCATTTTAATTGCTTACGGAGGCGGTGATCTTTTTACCGGAAATACGTTCTATTACACGTATGCTGCTCTTCGTAAGAAAATGACATGGACAGACGTTTGGAAGCTATGGGTGTGTAGTTACACAGGTAACATCTTAGGGGCAGCCGTATTTGCCTTTATTATTTTTACTACGGGTCTTTATACTGAAACCTCTGTCAATGGTTTCTTACTTCACGTAGTGGAAATGAAAATGCAGGTACCCACCACAGAGTTATTTTTTAGAGCCATTCTTTGTAATTGGCTTGTCTGCATGGCCTTCTTTCTTCCAATGGGTTTAAAAGGGGATGGGCCAAAAATGTTTGCAATGATGCTATTTGTATTTTGTTTCTTTATTTCCGGCTATGAGCACAGTATTGCTAATATGTGCACATTCGCAATTGCCTTAGTCCTAAACCACCCTGGAACTATTTCATGGAGCGGTGTCATCCATAATTTAGTCCCCGTTACAATTGGAAATCTAATTGGCGGCTCCGTATTTATGGCGATGATGTACTATTATGCAAATAAGCCATATTTGGACGACTTCGAAAAAGAACAGGGAAACTAGACCTATTCTTTTATCGACAAATTACCGGGGAAATATCAACAAGAAGAGAGGGATATCGACAACTATTACGGGGATTCAGAAAATACCGATTATTCAATATCTCTCAAAAAAGGCTGTCAGCAAGAGCCAATCTCCCACTGACAGCCATCATTCATTTAATGACCCACACCGTCCTGTATGCCAGCTTCCATGAAAGAATGGTTACTGCAATAAGCACAATCAAATAGATCGGCACACCATAAGGAAAAAATGTAACTGCCAAATGGATACCTGTAAAGGCGACAATACAAAGGGTTGCAAGAAATACTTTAAGTCCCCCGTTTTGCAGGGCATCCTCAAATGACTCAGAAAATGGTAATGATCCTTTTAGATAGTTTGAACAAATAACCGTGAATAATATTGCCGTTACAAGAACAACTAATAAATCATCGATTACTTTTCCCCCGAAGATAACAATAAAAATGGCGCTTAGGATTATATATACTGGCAAAAAGAGATTAACAATAAATACCTTTAGGACTGAGCTATATAATGGAGCTATGTTCTGGATTGGTGCTATTTGGTAGATCCAGGCCCCCTTATATTTCCCTGAGTATTTCAGCATGGCAATGGCATTGGGGATCATGATGCAGCTAAAATAAATCGATAAGTACCATTTAGTGGTAACCATATGGGCATAGGAATTCATTTGGATCTCATTAAATAGAAAGACAAATGGAAAAACGAGTGATAGTCCTAATGCTGGATAAACCTTTAGGCGAAATTCCCTTTCATTTCGCATCATATGATCGGCAAATCGGAAAAAAGTTCTTTCCTCGTTATTTTGACAAATTACCCTCACGAGGCTATTTTTCCATCGACGTTCCTTCCTTTTGCTGCCACCGCTGTTAGTTGAAAGTTTTTGTAGATTTCTTTCAAAAGATGGCATCATCCGGCTATAAATGATGATGGCGAAGATTGGTACAATCAAAGCTACTAGCGAAAGGAACAGAAGAAAGACGTCTACATGATGCTTGAGAATTAACTCAAAGGGCGCCCCAAACCAAATCGGCGGGATGAAGAATTGCCACCAGCTTGGTGTAAAGGTAATTTTCATATCAACAATGCTAAAGGCTCTTGCCAATACTTGATATCCAACCGCTATCGAAATAGATAAGCCAATTTGCACGTAATTGATGATATCCTTCAATTTTTCACCATCAAAAAACCGCAATATGAAGTAATAAATAATCGCTGTTACCACGACAATGAATAAATTGACTAGAATCAGACCACATATTGCTAAGAACAGAAATAATATCCCATGTCTATATGTCCCAACTGCCAATGGAATCATCGTGAGTGCTGCGGTAAGAAAGGCCAAATAGATACAAATATGAATCGTTTTAGCTACAATTAGTGTCCTTTTATCAACCGGTCTAGTCAGCAGAATCGCTTTATCTCGAACATCCAGAAGGACATTAGAGAAATCCGAAATCATCGATGTCATGACCAAGAACATGACGATGCCATAAAAAAGGCTCATTTGATAGAGATAGTTTTCGCCAAAGATAATGATAGGAATGAGCATCAGGCTTAACAACACATACATCCATAACGATTTGATAAAACCGTTTTCTTCCGGTTTCTTCTTCTTTTTTGCCTGTTGGTTAAATATCGTCGGGGTTCTTCGACCATCCATCGTCAGTTTAACCGTTAATATTTTTCGCATGACAGTGTAGTTGATACCAAAGCGTTCAAAAAGACTGCGGAATAAATCTAGGAATCGGAGCGTTCGATAGTTTTTCATCTGCTACCCCTTTTGAACAATGGATACGAATTCCTCAGCTAAAACCCTATATTCATTAAAACCGGTCAGCTGGTTAAAAATCTGCTCCAGTGTTCCTTCTTTGTTTTGCTCCTTCAGCTCATTAAAGCTTCCATCGGCAACAATTTTTCCATCATTAATAAGGATAATCCGGTTGCTAATTTTCTCAACGACATCCATGATATGGGAGGAATAGAAAATGGTTTTCCCCTGTGCTGCTAAAATGGCTAAAATCTCTTTAAATACCATGACACTATTCGCATCAAGGCCGCTTAATGGCTCATCTAGAAATAGAAGATCCGGGTTATGTAATAAACTGGAGATAATCAACACCTTTTGTCGCATTCCTTTGGAGTAGGAGGCAATTCTTGAATGGTACACCTCCTCTAAGCCGAAGACCTTCATCAGCTTTTGGGCCTTTTCGTTTACCGCTTGTAAATCCATTCCGTACAATTCCCCGACAAAGGTAAGGTATTCATACGCGGTAAGATTATCATAGAGTTCGGCCATCTCCGGTACATAGCCAATTTTCCTTTTATAGTCGATATTTCCCTCTGTGACTTGCTCTCCAAAAATCTCAACCTTGCCGTAATAGTCCCCTTCAAGTCCTAGCAAAATCTTAATCGTTGTGCTTTTCCCGGCGCCATTTGGCCCGATATAACCGATAATTTGCCCGCGATAAACAGTTAAATTAATCCCTTTAAGGACATTTTTCACGCCATAGTGTTTTTCTAGATCTTTGATTGACAATACTACTTCGTTGATGATCATCACCTTCTTACCTATTGATAGTTTAATATTAACATATTTTACCTGCTGATTATCAAAAAAATTCGGCTGGTTATGGCCAGCCGCTTATATTGGTACTGTTCAATTCGTTTCTTCGCTTCGTTGGGCACAATAAATTACTTATTGTTTCCGTTCCCCCTATTTTTCCGCTCTCACGGACATAATGTCATCTCTTTCTACTTAAATAATACACATACACTTTTATCATAAAATAGCTTACTTCCTCTGGAAGGAGTTCCTTTATTGGTTTTAAGCGTTCACGCCCGGCTTCGGCCACGGCTTTTTCTAAAAGGGGAATATATTCGCTAGGGACATGCTTCGAAAAGTCGACTTCCAATCCTTGCTGGGCGCATTGCAGCAAATGGCTTTCAACCGTACTGATAGCAAGCTCGCGCTTTTCGGCCATTTCCTCTATCGTTAAATGCTTTTGATTTAACTCCAATGTCTCCAAATGAGAATCGCCCACAGCCTTTTTAGCAGCCTTTTTCGGCGCTGCTGCCGGTTCCGCTTGGATTTCGCTCTGATACTCCGGATTCACTTCTAAAAAAGTACGGATTGCTTGAATAAATTCAAGTCCGTATTTCTTTAGCTTATGCTCGCCGACCCCGCTGACCTGTAAAAATTCCTCATTTGTTTTTGGCAGCTTCGCACACATATCTTTGATCGCAGCATCAGAAAAAATAACAAATGGCGGCACTTTCTCCGTTTCAGCAATCCTTCTGCGCACATCCCTTAACTCCTCAAATAGTGGATCATTTTTTGAAACCTGTTTCACTTTCACCGCTTCTCTGCGATAAACAGGCTCATGACCCAAAAGCACATCTTTACCCTTCGGAGCGACATAGATGGTTGGGAATTGGCCCTGTTCAATTGCAATTAGCTCCTGTGAAATTAAAAATTCAATAAAATCACTAACCTCTTTCGCCCCTTGATCCTTCATAATTCCATAGGTCGTGAGCCGGTCAAAGCCCATTTCGATGACCTTTTTATTTTTTGAACCAGTTAACACTTGGGCCGTTAGGTTTTTACCAAAGCGCTGGCCCATGCGGATCACACAAGACATCACCATTTGTGCTTCCTTCGTCACATCGATGCTTGTCCTAGAATCCAAGCAATTGCCACATCTGCCGCAAGTATCCGTTTCGGTTTCGCCAAAGTATTTTAAAATGAACTCTTGCAGGCAGTTTTCGGTATGACAATAGTCGGCCATTTGCTGCAGCTTTTCTAATTCCTGTGTAATCCTGCTGCGGTCGCTGGATTGGTCAATCAAAAAACGCTGCACCTGCACATCCTGCGGAGAATACAACATGATACATTCACTGTCTAGCCCGTCCCGACCGGCACGGCCTGCTTCCTGATAATAGCTCTCCATATTTTTCGGCATTTGGTAATGAACCACATACCGAATGTTACTCTTATCAATCCCCATCCCAAAGGCTGAAGTGGCAACCATGACGGACGCTTTATCCTCTAAAAATCGTTCTTGCTCACGCGCGCGTTCTGCATCGCCCATCCCGGCATGGTAACGGGCAACATTGATATTTTCCTTCCGAAGCTTTTCATAGACCTGGTCGACATTTTTACGTGTTGCCGCATAAATGATACCCGCCTCTTGTTCATTCTTCTTAAGATAAGCCTTGAGAAACTTTTGCCTATCTTGCCCCTTAATAACCGAGAAAGATAGATTTTCCCGCTCAAATCCGGTGATGATCGTATTTCTTTCATCAATATTTAATAGTTGGCAAATATCTTCGCGTACTCTTGGAGTTGCTGTGGCTGTTAGTGCAAGCACATTCGGCCGTTGTGGAAGATTATTGACCATTTGCTGGATATGACGGTAGCTTGGGCGGAAATCATGACCCCACTGCGAGATACAGTGTGCTTCATCAACGGCAACTAAGGGAATCTCCATACTTCTTAATTCTTCAACAAATTCATAGGATTCTAATCTTTCAGGTGCTATATATAAAAGCTTGTATTTCCCTTGCTTCGCCTCATTGATTCGTTTATTTGCTTCACTATAACTTAATGAACTATTAATAAAGGTGGCTGGGATTCCAACTTGAATGAGGGCATCTACCTGATCCTTCATTAAAGAAATCAATGGGGAAATAACAATCGTGGTTCCCGGAAGAACTAGTGCAGGAATTTGATAACAGATTGATTTACCACCGCCAGTCGGCATGACACAAATGGTATTACTGCCGTCTAATACGGAGTGGATAGCCTGCTCTTGCCCTTTCCGGAAGGAGCTATAGCCAAAATGGGATTCTAGTAAGGGGAGTGCTTTTTCAAACAAAATAGTTTCTCCTTTCATTTTCCAGAAATTCTATTTACCTAATCTTATTATACAGCTTTTCCCCTGCCGATTTTGTCTTTAATCATGTATATTTGTGGTAAACTAACAATGTTCTTCCTAAGAGTAGATGTTAAAGGCAGGGGTCTATCGTTGAACCGTTTATTTACCTTCCTAATTTGTACAGTTCTGAGCGGATGTTCCATCACGGCGAATCAACCCAGAAAAGAAGCACCGATTGATGTAAAATGGCCAATTTATAAAATTGAGAAAGGCAATAAATACATGTATCTTCTTGGCACCATCCATATCGGGAAAGAAGAAATGTATCCTTTTCCTAAGAAAATTGAACATGCACTTAAGGAGTCAAAATACCTCGTTACTGAAACAGATGCTACCGGTCTAACCGATGGTGATTATCAACAATCTGTTAATAAAGAGAGGTATTTTTTAAAGGAAGATGAAAGCCTAAATGATTTTTTATCTAAGGATGCGGAGATCATTTTAAAACAGCGGGCAGAAGAGTATAACCTTGATTTTCAAGAGCTTCAAAAATACCAATTTTGGTTTGTGATGATTTTATTTTTAAATGCAGGTGTTGAGGAGTTATCTACCGATTATGGTGTTGATCAAAAAATAACGGAATTGGCCGATACCCACTATGTACCAACTAAATACCTGGAGACGCCAAAATATCAAATTGAAGCCATGCGAAAAGTTTATACCGAAAATGAAGCTGATCAAGTAATTAAACAAATTCCTTCATTAAAAGAATCTAAAAGGCAACTATTACAATTGTATTCGAACTATATTGATGGCAAATCAAATGATGAAATAGAGCAGACTGAAGATCATTTTGATAAAAAGCAGAATAAAATTATGGTTGAAGATCGAAATAAAATCTGGGTAGAAAAATTCGAATCGTATATTCACAGTGGAGATATTTATTTTGCGGCAGTCGGGGTCGGGCATTTAGAAGGTGAAAGTGGAATTCTAGCCACTTTTAAGAAAAATGGCTACGACGTTAAGAAAGTCATCGAATAAACTTCAAACGCTTGAGGCAAAATTGCCTCAAGCGTTTTTACTTGTGGATTTACGAAGATATTCAGGTTTCTTCGCAAATTTAAGAAATCCAGACGATGTTAGCACACCCAAAATAACCATAATTGTTCCAAGCATTTGAAAAATTGACACTTGCATTCCTGTCAAAATGGAGAGGATCATGGTTACTACTGGAACAAGGTTAAAGAAGATGGAGGTCCTTGCCACCCCAATAATCTCCATTGCTTTGTTCCACCAAAGATATCCTAACACGCTTGTAAAAATGGCCATAAATAAAATGGCTCCCCAAGCAGACATAGTAACGTTTGATAGCGGTGGACTTGGTGAATTGATTGCTAATAGAGCAAGGCAGACGGCACCGATCATCATTGTATAAGTGGTGTTCTCCAAAGAAGAACTGGCTTTTACATACTTTCGCCCCAGTACCCCATATAACGCCCAGCAGACATTCCCTATTAAAATCAGTACATCACCCTTAGAAAAGGAGAGCGTACGGATAACCTCCCATGATCCATGAGTTAAAACCAATATTACGCCAAAAAGGGCAAAAATAATTCCGGCAGTTTGCCATTTGGTTATCTGTGTTTTTAGAATAAAATAAGCCAAAACGCTTGTAACCAAAGGATTTGTAGCCATTATTAATGCCCCATTTAATGGAGAGGTATGTTTCATTCCAAAAAAGAAAAAGGCATTAAAGCCGAAAATCCCAATTACCCCTAACAAAATGTAAATGGGACCGTTTTTCCGAATCACCGCCCATTTCACTTTCTTTTGTATCACAAGGATAGAGACCATCACAATAGCAGCAATACCAAATCGCCAGCCTGCAGCACTAGCGGCTGAAAAATAATGAACAGCGTATTTTGCAAGGTTAAATGTGGCACCCGTAACAATAGCAAAACCCAGTAACATCGCAAACACTTTACGGTTCATTTTTTCGCCCTCTATCTAACATTTCTTGATAATTTTCCAGCTTTTCTTCCGTTAGCTGGATGACCATCTCAATTTCTTTCTTTTGCTGCTCCAAAGTGAGTAAATGCTTTTGTAAAATATTCATCCGTTTTTGTACCTTCGGAGTTCTTTCTTGCTCGGAATCCTCACTTTCCAACAAACACCCATCCAGCAAAAACTCTCGGATCTCTTCTAAGGACATTCCCGTATTTTTAAGCACCTTCATAAACTGCAGCAAGCGAATATCGCCCTCTGTATATAGCCGTTTTCCACCATGTCTAATGGGTGACGACAATAACCCAATTTTTTCATAGTATCGTAAAGTATGTGCAGTAAACCCTGTTTCCTTGGCAACCTCTGAAATAGTAAACATTTAATTCCACCTCCTCTTTACATGCTACAACTTAGAGTTAACTTTAAGTCAAGAAAAAAATTTGGGGATCGAAGATATGCAGTTAGTGCACCAATTGTTTCATTTATATATTCATTTGTACCGCCGGGATAGAATTTATATAATAATAACTGTCTAAGAGATATAGAATGGAGGAAAATATGAAGATTAAAGCAGTGATCTTTGATTTTGATGGAACGATTATTGATACGGAAACGATTTGGTTTCACGTATTTCAGGAATTGCTGGAAGAGAAGTTCAAACTGGATTTGCCGCTTGAGGAGTTTGCAAAAAGCATCGGCACAACAGATGATGAGTTCTTTCAATACATTGAAAACCAAACTGGAATGAAAATGAATCTTAATGAAATAAATACATTAGCAAAAGAACGATTTTTAGAAAAAAAGGGTATTTTAGAGGTTCGTGAGGGTGTAAAGGAAAAATTGGATGAAGCCAAAGGGCTTGGCTATAAGATTGGACTTGCTTCTAGTTCATCTAGGGAGTGGGTAGAAGGATTCCTTAGACAATTTGAACTTTGGGAATATTTCTCCGTCATAAAGACAAGTGAGGATGTAGAAAAGGTTAAACCTGACCCAGAACTTTATCTAAAAGCTTTAGAAGAATTACAAGTTGAACCGCAAGAGGCCTTGGCGATTGAGGACTCGGTTAACGGAGCCTTAGCTGCCATTGAGGCCGGGATGACATGCATTGTTATTCCAAATCAGGTTACTGCCTTTTTAACCTTTCATGAAAAAGCCATGCGCTCTGAAACATTTGCTGACTTTAGCTTCGAGCAAATAAAATGATCATTTCACTACCGAAATGACTGCTCAAATAACTAGACTGCCGCGATTTCCTCGGGCAGTCTAAACTTCCCCTATCAAATCAGGATGTTATTCAATATTTCCTCTTGATGCTCGCCTTTTTTAGGCGGTGGAGCAACCGTTCCCTGATCAACGTCGCTGTGCATTTTAACCTGGCAATCTCCCCAAGAAGAAGCAAATACTAGTTCCTTCTCTTTAAAATATGGGTGCGCGCAAAGTTCTCCCACCTCAAGCACTGGCGCCATACAGCAATCAACCTTTTGGGCAAACTCAATCCACTCATCAAAGGTTTTACTTTTAAAAAGGGCAGACACTTCCTGGAACACTTGGTTTGTCTCCACTGTGTTTGAAAAATGGGCTGCAACCCAGTCCTCACGACCATGTGCTAGGCAAAAGTTCAGCCAAAATTTTGGCTCTAGTGCTCACAAGCTCATATACCTTCCATCCATTGTTTCATAGATGGCGTAGGAAATAATACTTCCGCTAAGGACATTAATGCCTGTCCCCTGACCTGTTTCTTTTTCAACCATGACATGGTTACCGAGCAATGACACCAGTTGATCTGTAATTGAAATAGAATGATAGCTTCCTTTTCCAGTTAATGACCTTGAAACCAGCCCTGCCAGAATTCGCTCATTTGCTGCAAACCCGCCCAGATAATCTGCGATTGTAATCGAGGGATGAACCGGTTTCCCCGTTTTATCTTTAAGCTGTGCCAGTACTCCGCTTAATGCCATATAATTGATGTCATGGTTGCCTAGCTTACTAAGGGTTCCGTTCTGTCCATATCCGGAAATAGAACAGTAGACAATATCAGGCTTCACTTTCTTGGCAGCCTCATATCCAAGGCCCAGCTTCTCCATTACTCCAGGCCTGAAGCTCTCAATCACAACATCGGCAGTGGCAATTAATTTTAAAGCTGTTTCCATGCCTTCTTTATCCTTCAAATTTAGGGTAATACTTTTTTTCTGTCGGTTGTTTGCGAGAAAAACAATCCCATTTCCCTGTTTGGAAATGCCGGTATTCCGAGCGGGGTCTCCCCCAGGTGGTTCCACCTTGATAATTTCTGCTCCTAATTCCGCTAACCGTAACGTTGCAAAAGGTCCCGGTAGATAGTTCGTAAAATCAATGACCTTTATTCCTTGTAACATATTCAGGATCCTTTCCTATGAACTCTTTGGGGTAAATAGTTCCTCCAGCTCCTTACGGAGAACAAATTTTTGGATTTTCCCGCTGGCATTCCGCGGCAATGCTTCACAGAACATATATTTCCGCGGCCGCTTATAGTTTGCAAGACTATCACTATTTTTGCAGAATTCATCTAATTCTTGCTCCGTTACAGTCGGATCTTTTTTCACAACAAATGCTGAAACCGTTTCACCCCAGCGATCATCAGGCTGGCCGACAATTGCGACATCTAATACCCCGGGATGTGCGTGCAATACATCTTCCACTTCACGTGGATAAATATTTTCCCCACCGCTAATAATCATGTCATCAACACGGTCATTTACAAAAAGGAATCCATCTTCATCGAGATAGCCAATGTCGCCCGAATGGTACCAACCTTTATACAACGCGTTTTCCGTCGCTTCTTCGCGATTGAAGTAACCGATCATCATACAAGGACCCTTCACAATGATTTCACCCGTCTCCCCTGTCGGCATCAAATCATCGGGCTCCGATGGTCCATCTTCCCTTGTGCGGACAATCCGGATATCGTGATTAAGTGCCGCTTGACCAGCAGAACCCGCTTTCTTTAATTGATCATATTCTGACAAGAAAGTTATGGCTGGTCCCATTTCAGTCATCCCGTAGGCTTGAATTAAAGAAATGCCTAGGCTATCGTGTAGAGCATGCACAAGAGAGGGAGCCATTGGAGCGGCACCGTATAAGCCTTGCTTGAGGCTTGATAAATCATATTGACTTAAATCTTCCTGGAGGAGCATATTCCACATCGTCGGTGCGGCAAAGAACCTTGAAATTTTTTCCTTTTCAATTAAGGATAGAATTGCTTTTGGATTGAATTGGTGCAGAATAACATTTTTTGCCCCTATTTGGACCCTTGGCAGAAAGGCACAATGCAGTTCGGCGCAATGGAACATCGGAGCAGTTACGAGGCCAACATCCTCTGCCTCCACCTTTTGGGCGGCAATGCAGAGCATGCTTTGGTCCACCATGTTGCGGTGGGTGTGCATGACCCCTTTAGGTCTTCCTGTTGTCCCGCTTGTATAAATAAAGGCATAAATATCATTTTCATTGACTTCCACTTGAAGCTCTTCTGTCGATGCGGAGCTGAGTTTTTCCCGATAACAAGAGGCATACTCCGGTTTTTCCTCATCGATGAACCAGAAGGCGACCTGATCGAAGCGATTAGCAACTGCTGACACAACTGGCTCTAAGCTTTTTTCAAAAAGAACAACCTTTGGGGTTGCATCCGCTAAAATATAAGCCACTTCCTCGGGTGTGAGTCGGAAATTAATTGGATTAAAAATAGCGCCGATTTTAGCACAGGCAAAAAAAGCAGTTCCTAATTCCTCGGTATTAAACATGAACGTGGAAACACGGTCGCCCTTTTTCACGCCTTCACTTACTAGAGCATGTGCAAGACGATTGACCTGTTCGTTCCACTCCTTGTAGGTGTATCGGACATTTTTCCGAACATCATACAAAGCATCTTTATTGGGAAACCTTTTTACTGTTAATTCAAAGATTTTTCCGATTGTCGTGGTCATTTTGTACAGCCTCCATTTTTAGGTTTTGGAGGGCAATCGGGGGAGACCGATTGCCTGCATTAACTCCGAAGAATATTTTTTTAGAAAAGGTTTATGATCTTTGCTTAAAATAAACTTACTTATGAGGAATTAATCGTTAAAACTCGATTGGAACAGGAACCTGGTACCCATTTCCAATCCGTTCTTACCCAATATTCCGGTTTACTCGCGAATTCAATTCGTGTTGATTAATCTAACCGTTCAATAATCGTCGCGTTTGCCATGCCGTGGCCTTCGCACATTGTTTGCAATCCGTAGCGGCCGCCGGTTCGCTCAAGTTCATGCATCATCGTCACCATTAACCGCGCGCCGCTGCCCCCTAATGGGTGACCAAGGGCAATCGCACCGCCATTCGGATTAAGCTTCGCCGGGTCAGCACCAGTATCCTTCAACCAGGCAAGCGGCACTGGTGCAAAGGCTTCGTTTACTTCAAATACATCGATATCGTCAATCGAGAGCCCTGATTTTTCCAAAGCCTTTTGTGTCGCAGGAATCGGTCCAGTCAGCATCAGGGTCGGGTCTGAGCCAACAACCACGCGTGTATGAACACGGAAGCGAGGTTTCAGTCCAAGTTCTACGGCCTTTTCACGGGACATAAGTAATAGGGCGGCTGCTCCATCACTAATTTGGCTGGAGTTTCCGGCATGAATGACACCATCTTCCTTGAAAGGGGGCTTCAAACCAGCCAACGTCTCAAGCGTGGATCCCTTTCTTGGGCCTGAATCATCTTTGATGACAGCTGTTATTCCATCTGGAAGTGTTACTTCAAGTGGAAAAATCTCTCTAGTAAAATAGCCTTCCTCCTGTGCCATTAATGCTTTTTGATGACTCTCAAGCGAAAATTGATCCAGTTGTTCACGCGTAAAGCCATAGTTTTCGGCTATGCGCTCAGCTGACAAACCCTGATGGATCATTTCGTATTTTGCTTTTAATTCTGGGCTAAAGGGCTCTTCAGCACCTTTGTAGTTAGAACCCATCGGAACACGGGACATACTTTCCACACCGCCAGCAATAACCACGTCCATGTCACCAGCAAGGATTGCCTGTGCAGCAAAATGAACAGCTTGCTGACTTGAACCACATTGACGGTCAATTGTGGTACCTGGCACCTCAATGGGGAAACCGGCGATTAAAGCGGCAACTCTGGCAATATCACCCGCTTGTTCCCCTGCTTGAGTCACACAACCTAAGATGACATCATCAACGATAGCAGGATCAATACCGGCACGGTTCACCAGCTCTTTTAACGTTAATCCTGCCAAATCATCCGGACGGATATCTTTTAAAACACCATTCCTTCTTCCCACCGGGGTACGAACACCCTCAACAATCACCACTTCACGCATATTCATCTTCCTTTCTATAAAAACAGAAATTTTATGTTTCGGCTTTGAGAATTGTCCAGCTCCAAGCGCCATCGGCTAGTGTCCTTCGCACTCCGCCCTACGATAAGTCAACATCGGTTCACTATGTTCACCGTGTTTCCTTTATCTCAGTTGGAGCGCTCCAGGCCATACGCCGATAAACAGTCGCTTTTCGCTTTTCCTATAATCCTAAATTTTTAGCAATAATCGTTTTCATAATTTCATTTGTACCGGCGTATACACTGGAGACTGGAATATCACGGAATCGTCTCGCAATCTCGTATTCTTCCATATATCCATAGCCGCCATGGAGCTGCATGCATTCAGCCGCAATCTTCTTTGCGATGTCAGTTAATTTCCATTTGGCCATTGACACTTTTGTCACAACATTTTTTCCTTCAATATGTTCGGCAATTAATTGGTCGAGGAAGGCTCTGCTCATTTCAATGTCGGTAGCCATTTCGACAATTTTAAACTGGGTATTTTGGAACTGACCTATAGGCTTTCCAAATGCTTCACGACTTTTAACGTAGTCAAGAGTCATTTTCAACATCACTTCCGATGCCGTTTGCGCCCCAATCGCGACAAGAAGCCGTTCCTGTTGGAGTTTTTCCATTAAATAAAGGAAGCCCTTTCCTTCCTGACCAAGTAAATTTTCCTTTGGGACCCGGCAGTCTTCAAAAATCAATTCCGCTGTATCCTGACAGTGAAGCCCCACTTTATTCAACTTTCTGCCTCTGGAGAAACCAGGAGTGCCCCTTTCAATCACTAGCAGGCTGACCCCTTTATGCTTTGGCACTGCTTGCGTGTCGGTCTTAACTGCAACCACCACAAGGTCGGATTGGATCCCGTTTGTGATGAACGTCTTTTGACCATTGACGATATAGTGATCACCCTCAAGCCGGGCAGTTGTTTTGATGTTGGCAAGGTCAGAGCCTGTTCCAGGCTCCGTCATCGCAATCGCCGTAATGATTTCGCCGGTGACACACTTTGGCAGCCAACGCTGTTTTTGTTCTTCCGTCCCATAGGCAGTAATGTAAGGGACAACGATATCATTGTGAAGCCCGATACCAATTAGTCCAGAACCTACACGTTCAAGCTCCTCATTAATAACAACAGCAAATCCCCAATCAACCTCACTGCCACCATACTTTTCATCAATATCAGGGCATAAGAAACCTTGCTCCCCCATCTTCGTCCAAAATGACCGAGGAATCATCCGGTCTTCTTCCCATTGTTCATAAAAGGGATATGCTTCTTTTTCCAAAAACTTTCTTAACGATTGCTGAAAAATTTCATGATCTTCGTTTAAATATGGATGTTTCATATATTATTTCCTCACTTTCTATTAAAAGCGCTTACATTAAGTCCTATCATTACTCATCTAATTCATTTTTTGTCGTAATTGATATTTTAGAATTTTCCCGGAGGCATTCCGTGGCAGCTGTTCCTCAATAAAAATCCTTCTAGGAACCTTATAACCTGCTAATTTCTCACGGCAGAAGCTTCGTAATTCCTGTTCATCAATCACAGCGCCTTCCTTTGGTACAATGATCGCACAGACTGCCTCGCCCCATACCTCATCCGGTAACCCGATAATAGCCGCATCAAGGATAGCTGGATGTTCAAAAAGAACCCCCTCTACCTCAACAGAGTAAACATTTTCCCCACCCGAGATTATCATGTCTTTTTTCCGGTCAACTAACGTGATATAGCCTTCGTCGTCAATCGTTGCCAAGTCACCTGTATAAAGCCAGCCACCCTTCAACGTGCTCTTCGTTTCCTCCGGCTTTTTATAATATTCCTTCATCACCATCGGACTGCGGACTATAAATTCACCAATCACCCCAGGTAATACATCCTTACCCTCTTCATTCACAACCCGTGTTTCAGTCATGAAGATTGGTTTTCCGCCCTTGCCAAGATGTAGCTTATGTCCCTCTGGATCCAGGAGAATTCCACCTGGCCCCGCTTCGGTCAAGCCACAAAGATTATAAAATTGATCGGTTTTAAACAGCTGCATGCTTTTTTTCACAAGTTCCGGAGCCATTGGTGCAGCTCCGTACCCAACCCTCTTAATAGAAGTTAGATCGTAATCATCGGCATTCGGAACTTGAAGCAAAAAGTTATACATAGCTGGTACGGCAAATAGATGGGTAATTTTATGTTCTTGGATCGCTTGCAGTGTTTTAACCGGGTGGAAATCACGATGGATAATATGGGTCGCGCCAAGGGCAACTCCAGAAATAAGGAACAGGTTTAATTGTGCCGAGTGGAACAGTGGCGCTAAATGAAGGATGCGCTCGTGCTGGCATATCTCCATATTAATAACAACGGAAATGCCAACTTTAAAAATTTGACTATGATCAAAAAGGGCTCCCTTTGGACGTCCTGTTGTCCCCGAAGTGTACAAAATTTCGACATCATCTTTTTCAGAAACGTCAATATCGGGCTCTTCAGTACAATCCGCTAGAACTTTTTCATAGGAATCGAAACCTACTGTTTCCGGCTCACCAACTGTAATGACCATACGGACAGCAGTATCCTTTTTCGCTTCGACAATAATTTGTTCAAATTCCTTATCGCACACCACAATGGCTGCATCTGACTGGTCTAAAATGTATTGAACCTCTGTAGCAGTCAATCGGAAGTTCACTGGGACTGCCACAGCACCGATTTTAGCAGCAGCAAAAAAGGTAAAGACAAAGTGATCCGAATTCTTCATCATGATCGCAAGCTTGTCACCTTTGTTCACGCCTCGCTGCAGAAGTCCGTGAGCAAGCTTGTTTACTTCTTCATTAAACCCGCGATATGTGTAGCTTCTGCCTTCACACTCGATTGCTAGTAGCTCTGGAAACTTTCGGGCACTCTGAGATAAGAGACTTCCAATATTCATATTTAGATCCTCCCTTTTTTTAAAAAAAGATTCTCTATGAATCATGCAATTATTATGCCAATATTGCGAAAAGAGAAAACATAGCTTAACTGCAGCCGTATAGGACATTAGATGATTATTGTCTACACACTGTAGGCATTTAGGTGTCCGATTACTGGACAGGTAAACAACTATGTTGGTAGATTGTATTTCTTAATTTTTTCATATAAACCCGAACGGCTGATTCCTAGTAATCTAGCGGCTTGGACTTTATTTCCCTGTACCTGTGCAAGCGCTTTTTTGATTGCCTCGAGTTCAGCATTTTCGACCATTGATACATGAACGGCTGGTTCTCTAAGCGGAACCTGCTTAAGTAAATAATCCGGCAAATCCTCGTATCTAATTTTTCCAGTTTCGGAAAATGTCATCGCCCGTTCCATTACATTTCGTAATTCACGGATGTTTCCCGGCCATTCATAGCTCAGCAGTACTTCTCTTGCTTGCTCCTCGATCCCTGTAATACTTGTACCTAAAATTTGATTAAATTCAATCATAAACTGACCAATTAAATGGTCGACATCATATGGACGATCGCGCAGCGGCGGAATATGAAGCGATATGACGTTAAGACGATAATATAAGTCCTCCCTAAAAAGGCTTTCCTTGACCATTTCTTCTAAATGTCTGTTCGTTGCCGCAATAATTCGGACATCTACTTTTATCTTTGTTGTACCGCCAACCCGGTAGAATTCTCGTTCTTGAAGTACCCGAAGCAGCTTGGCTTGCAAGGTTAGGGACATGTCACCAATCTCATCGAGAAAAAGTGTCCCACCGTTGGCCAGATCAAATTTCCCAAGTTTACCTTTTTGTTTAGCACCGGTAAACGCCCCTTCTTCATAGCCAAAAAACTCTGATTCTAGCAAATCTTCAGGAATAGCGGCACAATTTACGACGACAAACTTCCCCGAGCTTCTCGCACTGCTGTTATGTATGGCGTGAGCAAACAGCTCTTTCCCTGTACCGCTTTCGCCGCGGATCAGCACGGTTGACCTTCCTTTCGCTGCCTTCGCTCCGCTCTTCTTCAACTTTTCCATGATTGGATCTGTGCTAAAAATATGCTCCCAGGTGTACCGGGCTGTTTCTGATTTCTGGTATTGCTGGTGGTAAAAGTTCGCTTTATTTTCTGCCTTTTGCAGCTTATTGAATAACTCGCTTACCTCATTTAATTGGCGGAAAACTACCTTTCCAATTGCCCCGATGACTTTTCCATCTCCAAGGATGGGGATGCGGTGAACGATATATTTAATCCCATTGATTTCTAAAAAGCCGCTAACCTCGGCTGTTTCTGATTCATAAACGTTTTCTAGCTTAAGTTGTGGCAATACACGGGCCGCCTGCTTGAACAGCACCTGATCTTCAGGAAGGTTAAATAATTCCAAGAGCGGTGGACTGACCATCGTGATGACTCTCTTTTCATCAGTCATGACGATTCCATCGAAGGCATGGTCAATCGCTGTTTCTAATGTCCTCTTTAATTTTTTGATCGTTTGCAGTTCTTGTGAAGTTTGCAGCAATGACATCACCATATCCGTTTTCGTCAGGATCCCAACGACACGATTCTGTTTATCGGTGACCACCCCGGTTCCAACCTTACTTTCTTTGACAATCTCTTCAATTTTGTCATACGGTGTATCAACACTTATCTTTTCAACCTGTCTTTTTATGTATCTTTTAATTGATGTGGTTAGTGGTGTTTCTTCTATTACCATTTGCTGGAGGCTGCTGCGAGTAAAAACACCAACTGGATGGCCGCTTGCATCTGTAACAGGAAGAAGGTTCCACTTCTTTTTATGCATTAGGGTAATGGCTTCTCTAAGTGTCGTTTCTTCAGTAACGATAAAATCAACTGGTGTAATAATATCCTTAAATTGGAGCATGTCTTCACTCCCTACTTTTTACATATCTCTATTGTAGCAAAAATCTAGGATCTTTTTGAATATTTTAACAATATAAAAATTAAAATGAGAAACTTTTAAACACTTTACTAATAGGTATGAAGAGAGAATTTATTGAGGGGTGATTTGATGAGCGAAAAAGGCTGTATAAAATGTGGCAGCAATGAAACTGGTACGAAAGATGTGGCGATGACTGGAACGGGGCTATCAAAAATGTTGGATATTCAACACAACAAATTTACGGTAGTTTTTTGCAAGAAATGTGGCTATTCGGAGTTTTATAACAAGAAATCCTCAACGGCCTCGAATATCATTGATCTGTTTTTAGGAGGCTGAATTTTAAAGGGACAAAGAAGGGCAATTAAACCCTTCTTTGTTTATCCAGGCTAGTACTTATTTGTATTTCTATTTAGGATCTGACAGTTGTAACTCTTTCACTAGTAAACTTCGGCAGATAATCTCTATGTGCTTCAATTAAGTCATCACATAAGGAGATGATATCATCCATTGATAACTCCGCAGCCGTATGAGGGTCAAGCATGGCTGCCTGGTAAATATATTCCTTATTCAAAGTCATCGCTGCTTCTATTGTCAGCAATTGTGTATTGATATTGGTGCGGTTTAACGCAGCAAGTTGTTCAGGAAGGTCGCCTACATATGTTGGTACGATTCCACTGCGATCCGCTATACAAGGCACCTCTACACACGCTTTCTCCGGAAGATTGCTAATGAGTCTGCCCGTATTTAGGACATTACCGCCAAATTTAAATGGAACGTTCGTCTCGATTGCTTCAATAATACGTGAACCATATTCTCTAGAACGCATATGATCCAATGATTTATTATGAACCAGATCCTCCCTCATCGCCGTCCAATCATTGATTTGCTTCTCACAACGGCGCGGGTATTCATCAAGCGGTATATTAAATTTTTCAATGAGTTCAGGGTATCTGGATTTAATAAAATATGGATGATATTCGGCGTTATGTTCAGATGATTCCGTTATATAATAGCCGAACTTATCCATAAGCTCGAACCGGACCATATCCCCATGCTTCGTCTTTTGTTTTTCCCTTGCTCTCCTCTTAATCTCAGGATACAAATCTACTCCATCTTTACTTACCTCAAGCAGCCATGCCATGTGATTGATGCCTGCAATTTTTTCCTTCACACCTGTCGGATCCATTCCTATTGCCTCAAATAATTCTTTTGTACAAACTTGGACACTGTGGCATAAGCCAATTGTTTTAATATTGGTATAGCGGTTCATCACACCTGTCAAAACGGCCATTGGATTTGTATAATTCATGAATAGTGCATCAGGACATACTTCTTCCATATCCTTTGCAAACTCAAGCATGACAGGGATTGTACGCAGGTTACGGAATATCCCTCCGATTCCTACCGTATCGGCAATAGTTTGTCTTAAACCATACTTTTTTGGAATTTCAAAGTCGATTATAGTACTCGGCTTATAGCCTCCCACCTGAATTGCGTTGATTACATATTTTGCACCTCTTAGCGCTTCTTTTCGTTCCAGATACGCTTTGATCTTAATGCTTTTGCCTAGGCTTTCCTTTAAATTTTTCAGCATCTGCTCAGAATCCCGTAACCTCTGTTCATCAATATCAAATAACGCAAACTCAAATCCATCTAAAGCATCAACGAACATGCAATCACCTAGTACATTTTTTGCAAAAACGGTGCTTCCTGCTCCAAGAAATGTAATTTTAGCCATAATGAATGATCCTCCAATATAAGAAATTATTTTTGAAAAAACTTATCCTTTAACCGAGCCAGAAGATAACCCTTTAACAAAGTGCTTTTGCAACAATAGGAAGAGGACAGCCATTGGTAGGACAGCCATGATAGCTGCAGCCGCAACCAGATTCATTCGGTTGGCATTTTCTCCAAAAAATCCAGCTAAAGCAACAGTGATCGTTTTGACTTCCTCTGCCTGAAGGAAGAAAATTGCAAATTGATAGTCGTTCCAAATGAAAACACAAGCAATAATCAGTATCGATGCTGTAACAGGCTTCAAAAGCGGAAATACGATCCTAAAGAAGATTCCGAGTGTACTGGCGCCGTCGATTTCTGCTGCTTCTTCCAATTCCTTTGGGATCGTGGAACGAATAAATCCCGAATACAGGAAAATCGTTAACGGCAGGAATGACGCAACATTATTAAGAATGGCAATTTCATGCGTATTCATCATCCCGATATCGACCACAAGCTTATACAATGGTACTAATGCCGTTAATGGCGGAATCACCATGACGGCAACAAATAACATGAACACAAACTTATTCAGCCTGGTTTGCCTTCTTGCAAGCGGATAGGCAGCCATTGATCCAAAAATGACTAACAGCAGGGCTGAAAAAAACGTAATAATTGTTGTATTAGTAAGCGCACTTCCCAGATTCGCCGTTTCCCAGGCCTCTGAAAAGTTTTCAAATGCCAACTTCTCTGGAAAAACCCATTTGGAGCTAAAGTCACCTCTTGCTTTAAACGCCGTAGTAATCAGGATATAGAAAGGAATTAAATGAAAGGCTGCAACCAAAAGAGCGATTGTGGATAGAACCCACTTTTTCCTGTTATTCATATAGTCCATTATGCTTCTATCTCCTTCCGTTTGAAGTACACAAGCGCGGACAGGCTTAGAATTAAAATGATTACTGCCATAAACACTCCCTGCGTCGCGGCATATCCGGCATCCTGGCGGTTAAAATACAAGTCATACATAAAGGTGGACATGGATTGTGAGGCATTTCCAGGTCCTCCGCCTGTAAGCGAAATTATCACATCGAATAACTTCAAGCCGCCGATGATATTAATAACCATGTTAATGGTGATAGATGGCATTAACATTGGGAGCGTAATCCTTTTAAATTGCTGAAAGGAAGAAGCCCCGTCAATTTGCGCTGCTTCATAGAAGTCTTTTGAAATACTTTGCAAACCTGCGAGATAAATGATCATTGCGATCCCAACAAACTGGTAGGTGTTGACGAAAACAATCAGCCAAGTATTAATTGAAGGATCTCCTAATGCATTGATTTTCTCCAATCCCAACGAGACCAGTAGATCGTTGAGTGCTCCGCCTTGAAACGCAAAGAAGAAATAAAATATGTACCCCATGATGAGCGGGCTGATAATGACAGGCAGGTAAACAACCGTCCTGGTAAAAGACTTCATTCGAATGCTTTGGTTCAACAATAGAGCATATCCGAGGCCCATTATGTTTTGTAGAACTGTACTGCCAATTCCATATAGTAGGGTGTTTTTCACAACAAGCCAGGTGTCAGGGTCTTTAAACATCCTGGTATATTGATCCAGCCCAATATAGTCATAAGTCTGAGAAAAACCATTCCAATTAGTAAAGGAAATTTTTATGCCGTTGATAAATGGGTAAAGGATAAAAAAGCAGACAGCAGCTAGAGCTGGAAGATACATCCACCAAAGCGAGGACCCTTGCCGCTTTCTAAGCCTTTTTTCTACCTTTACAGATGGGTCGGC
Organism: Neobacillus sp. OS1-2; assembly: GCF_030915505.1. Classification (GTDB taxonomy): domain Bacteria; phylum Bacillota; class Bacilli; order Bacillales; family Cytobacillaceae; genus Neobacillus. The sequence continues at coordinate 2,877,964 of NZ_CP133265.1, read as the reverse complement.
AATCGTTTCTTTTCTTGTTTCCACTCCGATCAAGGTCATCGCCTCCTAGTCATGGCTAATAAGTTGTAGAATAGGAGGGGATGATCACATTCCCCTCCATCCATCTCACTTCATCACTCTATGGATCACTTCTTCTGTTCTAGCAATCTCTTATATTCTTCAGCCATTTTTTTCGAAACCTGTTCTGGTGACATCTTTCCAGAAAGCAACTCCTGCCCTGTTCCTCCCATTGGATCCCACATTCCGCTCGGTAAATAGACACGGTCAAAGTAAGGCTCTACCTTAACGTCTTTATACTTTTCGTAGTATTCAGAGTAATAGTTTTTCGATTCTGTATTCGTTAAACCTGCCGGCAATGAAGTTCCTTCCGCAATTTCCTTTACCATTTCAGGCTGAGAGATAAACTCGATAAACTTTTTCGCCTCTTTTTTCACTTTTGAATCCTTCCATACCGCTAATGTATGACGCTCGCCGCCAATCCAGCTTGGCTTATCTCCTTCGTAGATAACAGGCATCGGGACTACACCAAGCTTCACTTTCGGATTCAGTTCCTCTACGGAAGGACCGAGCATGCCTCCACCAACGATAAAGCCAATTTTATTTTGGGCCATTAAGTCAACCATCTGATGGTTCTGGGCAGTCAAGACATCTTCATTTAGAAGTTTCTTATCATGCATTTCCTTTAGTTTTTCTGGTAGATACGTATAATTAGACCAATCAAAGGTTCCATCAAGCAGTTCCTTTTGGAAATTTTTATTAGCTGTAATTAATAATGGTGTTGCAAATTGATCAAAATACTGCCCAAACGCTGATTTATCTGAGCCAGCGAACCAGAGTGGAGTCACTTCTCCTTTGCCTTTCTTCTTAATAGTTTCTAATGCTGCCATGAATTCATCGAATGTCGTTGGCGGCTCAATTCCATATTCCTTTAATAGACTAGCATTATATGTGAGTCCGTCTTTTGCTTGGTTGAGAGGATAGGCGTAGACTTTGCCGGTTTCGTCTTTTAAGATTTGGTCAAGTGCTGGGTCTAGATCCTTTACCCAGTCCATATTCTTTAGATCTTCTACGTACTCCCCATATCGGTTGATGGCCCAACCATGGGTATCAAATAAGTCTGGCATATCATTGGCAGCCATTTTCACCCGTAACATTCCTTCATAGCCATCAGCTGGATAATTTTCTTTTATATCAATATCAGGATTTTCCTTCTCAAACTTTTCAACCACTTTCTGCAGTGTTACTTTATCTGCTTCATTGGTCACAGTCGAATACAAGGTTACAACCGTCTTATCATCTTTTGCTTCCTTACTGCCTGCAGCTTTATTACATCCTGTTACAATCGTTGTTAATGCAGCCGCAATGGCCACCGTTTTTAACAGTTTTTTCATCAAAACGCCCCCTCAATATATTTTCAGAAAACACTGGGTACTTTTACCCAATAAATGAGTTAGTCCTCTTGATGGTATTCGGGAGCATCTATATAATAAAAGGTAGCTCCCTGTCGATGGTGGAGTTAACTGTTTGTAGCCCCTATTGAAGTGATGGCAGTCACTTTTCAATCCTGGTACTAGCATTATTGCTGTGCCGGGAGGGCTATTACCAATGAGAAATCTATCATTCGCTTTTCCAAAAACCACCTCCTAAAAGACTACAATTCTATTTTAACTACTTTCTCCTGCAGCTTTCCCTGACCACCAATTCCGTTGAGACCTTTACAGTTAATGGAATATCTCTGCCGTTAAGACGGTCTAGTAAAAGTTTTACCCCTATTCTCCCCATCTCCCTAGTATGCACTCTGATTGTCGTCAAAGGTGTACTGGTGAATTTCGCTGCTTCAATATCATCAAATCCGATGACAGCTATATCTTCGGGAACCTTAAGATTAGCTTCCTGTAAAGCCCGTAAGGCACCAATTGCCATTGGATCACTAGCAATAAAAAATGCCTCGGGAAGTTTGCCCGCACCAATCGCCTGCTTCATTAATTCATAGCCCTGGACCATCGTATACTCACCAATAAATACGACCTCAGGATCAAACAACTCTTTGTCTTTCATGAACCGCTCAAAAGTGGTGTGACGTTTATCCTCCGAATTGAATTTCTTATTTCTGATATGATCTACTTCTTTCCCCCCAATATAGCCAATTCGTTTGTAGCCGGTATCTAGTAGATATTTCAAAACCTTTTCTGTAGCTTTTTCAAAATCAATCACAACCGCGTCATATAGGTCCTCGTTTGGTGAATGATTAATATAAACAACATCCTCTACTTTACTGATAGATTTCAACGCCGTCTCTTTAATTCTCCCAACGACAATCAAGCCATCTAGCCCATCAATCATTTGATTAGCTTCTGTTTCATTTAACCGGAACGTCGCCGTATTAATTCCAAACCTTGCCAGCTCCATTTCAATGCCTTGGCGGATGGATAAAAAATATGGGTCACTAATCTCTTCATCCAGAGATTGGCATAGTACAATTCCTACACTTAATTCTTTTCCTATTGCCTGTTGCTTTTGCTTCATTCGTCGTTCAACAATCGTCTCGTATCCAAGCTCTTTCGCAACCTGGAGAATACGTTCTCTGGTTCCAGGCTGGACAGTAATCGTATCATCATTATTCAAGACCCTTGAAACAGTAGATGCAGATACTTTAGACTTGTCCGCGATATCCCTAATTGTAGCCATCTATTAACCCTCTTTATCTTTCAAATGGTAACCCCAATAAAAAATTGCCTATAATTCACTAAATTATTTACTAGATACAATAAAATAATAGCATCCATAGAAAGGGCTTTCAAGTAATATTTTATTTTTTCTGATAATTAATTACTAAACTATTCCTTGGCATAATAAACTTTTAAAATACCTCAATTGTATATATTTGTATTTTTTTATTTATTAATTTTTAGTAATATATTTACTTATAGATATGGTCCTCCGTTTGAAGGGAGAATTAGGCTTGTATCAACACCTATCCATATAAAAAGAAAAAGGGAAAGCCATCGCTCTCCCTTTTTTGACTTTTATTTTGGCTGCATGCGGATTGCACCATCGAGTCTGATGGTTTCTCCATTCAGCATCGGATTTTCGATAATACTTTGGGCGAGCTGCGCATACTCGTTTGGATAACCAAGCCTCGAAGGGAACGGCACCATTTTCCCAAGTGAATCTCTTGCTTCCTGCGGAAGGGTATCAAACATTGGTGTATGGAAAAGTCCTGGGGCGATGGTCATCACACGAATTCCATAACGAGCCAGCTCTCTTGCAATCGGCAGGGTCATTCCGACAATCCCCCCTTTGGATGCACTGTATGCAGCCTGGCCGATTTGTCCATCATAGGCTGCAACCGAAGCAGTATTGATAATAACACCTCGCTCGTTTTGATCATTTACTTCATTACCCACCATTTTCTCAGCTGCCAAACGAATCACGTTGAAGGTGCCGATTAAATTCACATTGATCACCTTTGAAAAAAGTGCTAGATTATGTGCGCCATTTCGACCAAGTACCTTCTCAGCAATACCAATCCCGGCACAATTCACAACCGTATTGACTCCCCCCATAAATTCAGCGGCTTTATTAACCGCTTCTTGAATATCCTCTTCCTTTGTTACATCAGCTTTTAAAAATAATGTATCCTTCCCTAATTCGTTTTGAAGCCGCATACCGTTTTCTTCTGATTGGTCAAAGATGACGGCTTTGCCCCCATTTTGGACAATAGTGCGGACTGTAGCCTCACCAAGTCCTGATGCACCACCTGTCACAACAGCAAGACATTCTTGTAATTTCATAAATTCGTCCCCCTCATATTATTTTCTAATACTAAATTGCAAGAATTATGCCAATTGATATCATAGCAATGATCTCAGATATTCTTGTAGTTTCCTATTTCCCATGTATATGTGTTGGACAGTCTTTAATAAAAATGCTCAAAAATTGGACAGTAAAAAAGGCTGACTCCCCTTAATTAAAATGAGATGCCAACCTTTTTCTTAGAAACTACTTTATCCCCTAAATCTTGGCCATTATCGATGTTAGCCTTTACCAAACTAACTATGTCTTTTCTCTCAGGTCCTTTTGCATATTTTGTAGAATGATATTTATTGAATATTCAAAATCTAGGATATTATAATAGAATTTGTAGGAAAAATTACATAGTAGGAGGGTAATTAATTTGAAATTCAAACGACTATCTATTTTATTTGCATTTATGTTGATTATAAGTACATGCTTCTCATCATTGGCTTTTGCTGAAACTGATGTCAGGCCCAATCTAGTTTCACTGGGGGATTCGATTACATATGGATGGAACCTTGAAAAGGCAACCGATCCTACAAACGCACATCAATCCCAAAAGGCCTTTCCATATTTAATTGGAGATGGGAATTATGTTGTTGGAAAAAACATTAGCGGTGGGGGCTGGACTTCAGGACAATTGTTAACAGAAATACAAAAACCTGAAAATCTAGCAGCAATTCATCATGCTGATGTTATTACATTGGATATTGGAAGCAATGACTTCTTACAAAATAAAGACATAAAAGCTATAATTGGTAATCCTACAACGCCAATTGACCCAGTAGCTTTCAGTAAAACTATTAATGATATTTCAACTAACCTATTTTCAAATTTAGGATTAATTATCGGTACTATTAAATCACAAAATACCGATGCTCAAATCATCATTTACAATATTTACAATCCGTTTTCAAGTACCTTAGCAGCGCTTTATCCCGTTGGGGAACAATTTCTTCCTTTGGTGAACCCAGGATTCCAAGGTATAGCTGCTCAAACAAAATCGCTATATGCCGATGCCTATTCTGCTTTTAAAGGTAAACAAGCAAATTATATTTTCCCAAATGGTGACGTCCATCCCAATGAAGAAGGACAAAAGGTTTTGGCCAGCTTAGCTACAGGAGTACTCGCTGCACAAGTTCCTGGAGAAATCACTGTTGACTTAACCCCATTCACGACAGAAACTACTAAGGATCCTGTGACTATCACTATTACCACCACTACTAAGAAAGCTCTTGCGATGCAATGGCTAGAAGGCGAAAAGACGGTTGCTGATTTTGCAGAAGTTGGGACGGGTACTACTATTACTGAAAACAAGTTCCAAGTAACAAAAAATGGAACTTACACTGTTTATGTCAGAGATAGTAAAGGTGCCAAGTCTGTTAAGACCATCAAGATTGAAAATATTAAAACAGATGATGTTGTTCCTAATCCTGGGAACACTCCAGACCCGACTCCAACGGATACGAGCAATCCAAACCCTGCTGATACAAGTAAGCCAGCTCCAACAACAACGAATACTCCAGCACCAACAACCGTAAAAACTTCTGTTGTTACTACTGGAAACAAGCTGCCAAATACCGCATCTCCTATGTACAACTATCTGATCCTAGGTCTTGGATTCCTTCTTGCTGGATTCGCAGCCACGATATTTCAGCAGGCTCGAAGAAGAAGAATGATTTAACATTATGGTCGCCTTAAGCAATAGGGTTAGGTCCCCTCAAGGAGGACTTAACCTTTTTTTCTGGAAGCTAACCATTTTTATGCCTTTCCTTAACTCCCTATTATTATTAAAATAAAGTTAACTATACGGACTGGAGGAATCATGGTATATGAAGAAGATACTCATCACCCACAATCTTGATCAAAAGTATATCGAACAAATAGCATCGGTTATCCCCGATTGGGAACTAATTGTTAGCAAAGATAAAGAAATCTATCAAAAGCATGCCAAGGATGCTGAAATCATTGCCGGCTGGAAGAAGGGCCTGGAGGAACATTGCCTCACACCTCATTCCAACCTAAAATGGCTGCAAACCTGGAGTGCCGGGGTCGATTCCTTGCCACTTGAAACCATACAATCGAAAAATATTACCTTAACAAGCGCAAATGGCGTTCACGCCTATCCCATTTCCGAAACCATTTTTGCCTTAATGCTTGGCTTAACCCGAAAAATCCATACCTATGTAAAAAACCAACAAGCGCATACGTGGCACCACGCCCATATGGGATTAGAATTGCACGAGAAAACGATTGGAATTATTGGTGTGGGGGAAATTGGAAAAGAGACAGCGAAAATAGCCAAAGCCTTCGGGATGAAGGTTCTTGGTATCAGGCACTCCGGGAAGCAGGCTGACAATGTGGATGAAATGTATACCCCAGACCAATTAAATTCGCTGCTGCCAAAGTGTGATTATGTCGTTGTAACCCTGCCGCATACAAAGGAAACTCATCAATTATTTGGTGCTGAGCAGTTTGAGCAAATGAAATCAAGCGCCTTTTTTATTAATATCGGCCGTGGAGAAATCGTTGTGGAAGAGGAGCTTGTCGAGGCAATACAGGGGGGAACCATTGCTGGTGCCGGTCTGGATGTATTTGAAACAGAGCCATTACATACGGATAGTCCGTTCTGGGAAATGGAAAACGTCATTATAACCCCACACACATCAGGCTCTACTGAGTTTTACACGGAGCGTGTGGTCGAAAACATCTTAATCCCTAATTTAAAGGAGTATATTTCAGGTAAAACTCCATCTATCAATCTTGTTGATATTTCAAAAGGATATTAAACGCAGAAAGCAGTGGACTTCAACATGAAATCCACTGCTTTATTTATCGCTTTTTCTTTTTGGCATTATCGACCACAAATTTACTTTTCTTAACGACTTCTACCACCACTTGCACATGAACAACTTTTTCATCCACGTTTGTAATACTGGTGACTTTTGCTTTGCGGCCTTTAATTTTTACGTCTTCCCCCTCGGTTGGAACGCTGTTTAGAAACTGACTTAATAACAAATTCTTTTTTTCAAAAAAATGAACTGCAAACATATTGTTCTCACCTATTTCAAATGGAATGTGTGTATCCTTCCATATAAAATATAGGAGTTTTGATAAATTTAGACCATGATCCTGTTAATTGATATCGACTTTTTCTACATTCCTAAAGGAAAGGTAGGCAATAAGACAGCCAATTAGAGCTAAGGCTATTGGGATCGCAATAAAGGCAAAGAGATTAACGCCGTCCGCTGAAGACGATGTTAGCGACACCATAATGATGGCGGTGACGATGGTGGTAGGCACAGATTTTTTTCTCATTCCAAAATAAAGCGGGATTAATGCCATACCAGCCGACGCAATGGCTTCAAGAATCATTTGAATCAAGCCATTTTTTAAGACCTCGGCGGTCAATTCCTTCGGCATAAAATGTAAATAGGAATCGACTAAATAAAATAAACTGCCAATAATTAAATTGGATAACACAATCGTAAAAAAGGTAAAGCAAGCAACAATCACTAACTTGGCAATCATGATTTTTTTTCGACTAATGGGATACATAAACATGAGCGTAATCGAATTGCTCTTATACTCATCAATGATGATTCTAGAAATAAGCACCGCAGCAAAGATGATAAATGTGGGCCGGATAATACTGTTAAACGCGGCAAAAGCCATTTCATAGCTGCCAAAAGCCAGCGTCCCTTCACTTTTTTCCATAAAATAGATCAAGCAGAGCAACCCCATGATAACTAAATTTGCAATACCAACTGCTTTTAGATAGGAAAATAGTTTAAACTTCTTTATTTCAAGACTGATTAATTTACGCACTGATCCCGCCCCCATTGATTAAAGTTAGGAAATAATCCTCAAGTGAATGATTCTTTTTATTGATTTCCTCGATCATAACGTCGTTTAAAATTAATGCTTTCGATATTTCTGATTGTGAAGCTCCCTTATCGTAGATTCTAAAACATGATTCGCCGACCACTTTAAAATTTGTCAGGTGTAGAATTTCGTCAAGGACATAAAACGCTTTTTTCACATCGTTAACCACGAGTTCAATATATTCGGTATTTTGTTCGTGGATTTCGTTTATCGAAACTTCTTTAATTAATTGGCCGTCACTGATCACGCCAATAGTATCGGCAATTTGCTCCATTTCACCAAGGATATGTGACGAGATTAGCAACGTAATCCCATATTCACGGCAGAGCATATGGAATAAATCACGCAGTTCTTTAATCCCCACCGGATCGAGACCATTAATGGGTTCATCTAGGATTAAAAGCTCCGGCTTGGTAATAATGGCGCGTGCAATTCCGAGGCGCTGTTTCATTCCAAGTGAGAAATCTTTCACTGATTTATTTTCAATATCCTTTAATTTAACTAAATCAAGGGCCGTATCAATCGCCTTTTTGTCGTAATACCCCATATATTCGCAGTGTAGCTCGAGATTTTCGCGGGCCGTTAACCGATCATAGAAAACAGGATATTCGATAATGCTGCCCATCCGCTTTAACACTTCATAAGAGGTGTTGGTAAGCTTTTCACCAAATATTTCAATTTCACCGCTCGTTGGCTTTACTAGATTTGTCAGCATCTTCATGATCGTTGTTTTCCCTGCTCCGTTCGGACCAAGAAACCCGTATATTTCGCCTTTTTTCACCCTCATATTGACATTTGAAACCACTTCCTTGCCCTTATAAGCTTTGGTCAGTTGGTTTGTTTTAATCATGTAGCTCATATAGTTCAGCTCCCCTTCGTCTTATCTAATTCCTATTCTAGTCAGCAGAGTTTTCTTTTTTATTAATCAAATCTTACGAAATTCTTAAGTTAAAAAAGGGCAACTCATTATCCTGAGGCACCCTTAGCTGTTTTAATATGTAATTCGCTTTACTTGCACGGTAAAGGTTGTTTTTTCATAGGGTTTGCTGTTTAGAAAAATGTGGCCACCCATCTTTTCCACAAGGCGTTTAGTTATGGTAAGGCCAAGGCCGCTTCCCTGATAAGATTTATTTCGCGAATCCTCTAGTGTGTACATTCTTTCAAATACTAAATCCTTGTGTAGCTCACTAATTCCTTTTCCTTTGTCCCAGATGTCAATGAAAACATACTGTTCATCACTTCTGAGTGTCAGACCCAAGACTTTCCCTTCTCCACCATATTGAATGGCATTGGAGAGCAAATTGTTCAAAACTCGGTCAAGTGCTTCCCCATTTCCAAGTGCATATTGAATTGTTTCTGGGAGCTCAATCACGACGTCAAAGCCTTTTGCGGATAAAACCTCATAAAACTGTAAAATATTTTTCTGGCAAACTTCGTTCATGTTCACCCTTGTAAGTGGTAAATCTTTATCTCCGGATTCAAGCCTTGCTAAATCAAAGAACTTCTTAATTAGGTCTAAAACTTCAACGGTTTTGACGTTGACCTTTTGCAAAAGTTCCTTGGTTTCTTCGTTTGTTCTGTTGGGATTATTCAACACAATCTCGATATATCCGAGCACAACAGTCAACGGTGTTTTTAAATCATGCGAAATGTTAGAGAGCATTTTCCGCATCGATGCCTCCATTTTATTGTAGCTGGCCATCATTTTTTGATTATGTTCTAGGAGACGGTTAATTTCGATTAATATCTGCTTTAATTCCTCATCCCCCGTATGCACCAACAGCTTTTCATCCGTTTGATTATCGATTATCTGCTTTAGTTTTCTGTGTATGTACGTGAAATTTCTCTTTTCATTTTTTCTCACATTATATTGATAGAAATTAAGGGCTGCCAATCCGATTATGACCATGAGAAAAAAAATAACCATCGTTTAAAACTCCCCAAGTTTATAGCCGATACCCCATAATGTTTTAATGTACTTTGGTTTGGATGGGTCATCTTCGATCTTCTCCCGTAATCTTCTCATATGTACGTTTATCACATTTTCATCACCATAATACTCATCTTCCCATACCAAACTATAAATTTGTGCCTTGGTGTAGACCCTGCTCGGATGTGAGATAAATAGTTTTAGGATATGAAACTCTTTTGCCGTTAGCTTGATGTCACTTCCATTTTTAAGTAAGGAGAAATTATCAAGATCAAGTATCAATTCACCGACTATCAGCACATTTACTTCCTGCTTTTGTTCTGTTCGTGAATAGTGGGTCGCCCTTCTGATGGCCGCCTTCACTCTAGCCGTTAGCTCGATCATCGAAAATGGCTTGGCAATATAATCATCCGCACCAAAGCCGAGACCCAACGCTTTATCTAAGTCCCCATCCTTTGCTGACATAATCAGAACTGGTATCATGCTTTTCTCTCGGATGATTTTTAAAAATTCCATTCCATCCAGCTTTGGCAGCATTAAATCAAGGAGAATCAAATCAAATGTGTCGTTTGCAAAAACCTCTAGCGCCTCTTCCCCATCAAACGCAGGCACGACCTCGAATCCCTCTCTGGTAAATTGACCTTTTACCATCTCGCTGATGGCCGCATCGTCTTCTACTAATAATATTCTTTGTTTCATTATATCCTCCACTTCTTTCATTCCAATATGGTTAATTTCCATATTCTCACTGAAAAATCCTCTTTTCTTGCTACGTTCTAAAGCAAGAAAAAAGGATTACCAAGAAACTACTGAGTTAAAACAGCTAATCCCAGCCAACCGACTAATAAAAAATTGGGAATAATCACCAAAGTGGCCAACCAAATCACTTTCTTTGTTATGAATTTTGCCGCACCCAGATAAAGGAGTGGAAAAATCAGCCCCCATATGTGGAAACGTGGTGTGGCCGCCAGATATAACGACATAGGTAATAGAAGGAATGAAGATAGAACAAGGAGTTTGGGATTCCTAATATTTATGGCAATAATGGAGAGGATTAGTGAGGCAATCGTACACGGCCAAAATAATAACTGCATAAGGCACCTCCAGAATGATTACGGACATATTTTTTTAAAAGACCAACCAATTTTATTCCTTATATATTCGGTGATCCATAGAAAATAACCTGCCATTTATTTTATTCAATAAAAAGGGCAACCCTCATATTCAAGAGTTGCACCAGTTTTCTTTTCTGATTTAACTTCAATCCTTTTGGCTTAATCCACTAACCGAACTTTCTCAAAGTGCTCCACTGTTGGAAATGGATCATAGAAATGATGTAATAGTTTCTTCCATTCTTGATACTCACTAGATTGCCTGAATCCAATCGTATGGTCTTCTAGGGTTTCCCACTTTACCAGCAGCAAGTATTTCCCGTTAACTTCCATACAACGCTGTAATTCGTGGGAAACGTACCCCTTCATCGAAGAGATAATTGCCGATGCCTGTCGGAACGCCTCCTCAAATTCAACTTCCATCCCGTGTTTAACCTGAAGTATTGCCGCTTCCACTATCATGGTATCCACCCAAATCTAAATAATCACACCAAATACAAAAACACCAATCATTATTAACTGAATGATCGCTTTGGCGAAGGTGCCGCTAAAAAAGGCAATTAAAGTAGCAAACGCCACTTTAATCGAATCTTGGAATGTTTTCTTTTGCAACATTTCCGCTAGTAGGACTAAAGAAAATGGTACAACAATCACGCCAAAAGGTGGTATCACAAAGCTGCCAACAATTAATCCAATTGTTGCAGCCCTCGTCCCCCACTTAGATCCTCCAGCTTTATCGACAAAGTGAAGATTCACTAAATAATCTGCTAAAAATAAGAGAATAGTCAATAACCCTAACATAGTCCATGTGATCCAGGAAAGCTCATGTGAATTTACCCCAAAGTGATATAACACCACGCCAACCCAAATCAACAACACTGAGGGGATAATCGGATAAATCAACCCGACAAAACTAAAGATAAAACACGCAATAATAATAACCCAAAATAGGATGTCCAGGATATTAATCACCTCATAGTTCATTATAGCGTCCATACCAACATTATCAACTTCATAACAATCGGGTTGTGGTAGTGATTGTTACATCTTTTGTGCAATTGTGGCTTAAAAGGTGTATTTGGAGGTCACCATGAATTTTGTGCCAAGAGATGAAGGAAAAGCGGTCCTATTTGGAAGGACGTTTCCAGTTTTTGTAGAATTGTTTCTCTAATTTGTAGAATAAGTTTCATTTTTGTAGAAAAATCTTTTCAATTGTAGAATTCCTCATAAATTTTGTAGAATTCCTTCCAATTAAGCACATTTTTGCATTGCTAAGCCCTACACCAGTATATGTATAATCCTGGCAATAATCATAAATAATAAACACGGAAATCATATCAAGTAGAAAGGGCTGTATTATCATCAGAAAGTTAGCATTTGTGTTCTTACTTATTTCATTGCTTCCACTCACTGGATTTCATAGGGCGAATCAGTTGGTTATTACCCATATTGATACTACCATCATTAAAGCGGAGAGAATTCTACGTTACGATATTAAAATCAAAAATACTGGTAACACTCCATTTAAAAGTGAATTTGATTACCCCGGCCAACATAACTATGGAATAGAAGTGGTAGTACGACCTAACAAAGAGTTAGCATCAAAAATGGAGTTAGTTGAAGGGAGCGAGTTTATTAAGATGATTCCGTGGGGTTCTGGGAGTACCGGACTCATCGACTCCGGGCATGAAGGCTCATTCCACGTTGAATATAAAATTAAAAAAGGTGCTCACTTAAAAGAGATGAAAGAATTGGCTTTTGATTCGACTTTGATTATTTTAGATGGTGTGAATGTCGTTAAAGAATTTCCATTAGACAAAGTAGACATGGATTAAGGGGAGGACTGAAAAAGAGCCAACTGGCTCTTTTCATGTCAATCCTTTACTAATCCACCTCTTAATTGGTTCACTCCAAATTCTAAATATCCCTTTAAGCAGGTTAACATAAAAACCCAGCCTTCTTTATTATCAATCAATTGCAGGATTAGCTCATCCTCATTTTCATTAAATCCTTCTTCGGTAATTTCAATTATGGTTGCCGAGTGATCAAGTTCTTTCATCGCTATTGTCACAATATGCCCTTCGCCATTTGCGCCCCAGCGGAAAACAACCTTTTTATTTTCTTCGATTTCAATTATATTTATACTTACTTGAGCCTGGTATTCCTCATATTTCAACGTAATCGTCTTGCCCTTTTCCCATCTTTCCGAACTGGACGAGAACCAAAAGTTCCCGATTTTTGCTGGATCAACAAAAGCTTCAAATACATCCTTCGCTGGTTTATTTATTTTCATTTTTGTAAGGTTGTTCATTCACGTACTTCCTTTCATTCACTTTGAAAAATTTAACAGCCAGCCAATACCAAACTGGTCAACTAGATTTGCGTGCATGGCTCCCCAAAATGTTTCTTGCAATGGGAAAGTAACTTTTCCAGATTGGCTAAGCAAATCATATACTCTTCTAATTTCTTCATCACTTTCACATTCCAGGCTGATTCGCACGTTATCTCCGACATGGGTATTGCCGAATGTATCTGAAAAGTGAATGATACTGTTACCAAGATGAAGTTCAGCATGCAAACACTTACCGTCATCGCTTTTTTGAATATTCGTCATTTCCCCGCCAAATAGATTTTGGTAAAATTCCATAACTTTCTCGCAATTATCTACAAATATGTATGGACTAGCACTTTTCATCCTTATTCCTCCGATTTTCAAATATACTTCCCACAATTCTACCATAGAAAGTTTTGGAAAAAAACTCTTTGTGGATTCCCCTTTATCACCTAAATGAAGGACAATTCTAAGGAGGAATTGACGGGTTTTGTCCTTCATAAGGACGATGATGAACCTCCCAGTGGGAAAT